>NZ_DBOUKL010000001.1:0-2591 GCF_059755995.1 Thermosphaera sp.
GGCTTACCAGAGATCCACTCACCCATAGCCATCGAAACAAGGAGGGGTAGGTCGCCCTCGCAGGAGGCTGGGAACCCGTTGGAGTTGAGCAGGGATAGGGCGAGGCAGGCAGTTGTCCCTGTTAAAGGAATAATGTCGAAGCATTTAATGCTGATCCCGCTCAACCCGTAGTTTTCAATTATACTTTTCACTGCGACGTACATTTTCAAGGCCTTCTCAACCTCGTGCCTTGGCACATGTACTTCGGCAGCCTTCTCCCACACACCATGGAAATCTTCGACGGGACCAGCACTTTCATACTCTTTCACAAGGGCTTTGACAGGTATTTCAACAATCTCTGAGCCCAGTTTCTCCCGAAGCGTTTCAGGGCTCAGCTTGCTGTATACAAGCCAGTCGCTCACGCCCCCGATTAATCCGAACCTGGCATTTCTAAACCTGTCGATCACGTTGGCAATTCTCAAAACCTTTTCCAAAACCTCCGCCGTCTTCTCAACAGGTTCGACAAGTTTCACCACGTGCTTGAACCCGTTCCTCCTAAGCAGAGAAGAAGCCTCTATTGCTGCTGGAAGGCTGTTGTAGTATTTATGGGCTAGCAGGATGAGGAAACGCGACCTCTCAGCCGTGGCAGCAACGATTTTCTCCGTCCCCCCTGTAGCTATGAACACTACTCTGAGCAGGCATTCCTCTATGTTTTCAGCCGAGGGAGAATCCAGTATTCCATCGTATGCTATATTAGCGTTGACGCTGTTCAACATACCACGTACTTTTTTCTCAATTTGCCGAGAGTAATTAACGCCAATGGAGGATGAGGCTATGGAGAAGCATAGTGTTTTCACGCTACTCCCTCCTATAAGGTCTTCCGGTAAACCTGGGGGGCCTGGCTCTACCTATAACTCCCGCGGTGACGGCGAGGGTAGCAATGTAGGGTATGGTCTCCATCAAAGGCAACGGTATCATCTCTTTCAATGGAGTAAGCTTCAACCACCCTATCAAAACCCAGAAGAAGCCGAATAAGTAGCTCCCAACTATCCCAAGCAGAGGGTTCCAGTTGGCGAAGTTAACAATAGCCAGCGATATGAACCCTCTACCAGCGGGAAGGTTCTTGGTTATTGAGGACAGCCAGTCTATGGCTAGGAAAGCCCCAGCCAGCCCGGTGAATAATCCAGTTATCGTGGATGCAAGGGCTTGGGTCAGCTCTATTTTCACCCCTGTAGACTCAGCGGCCCTGGGCTCCTCACCGCAGGCTCTTAAGATCAACCCGTAGGGTGTTTTAAACAATACCCAGTAAGACCCTAGTGCTAGTATTAGACTAACGAGGAAGATTGGGGACAGGTCTGTCCCAGGTATTCGAGGAACCTTGAGGCTTGCGGGGATTGTGAAGTATCCTCTAACACCCCATACCGCCTCAACCCCGTAGGGCACGAAGCCGGATGCGAAAAGGTTTATACCTATACCGCTAATTACATGGTCGCCCTTTAAGTAGGCAGTGATTAAAGCATGTAACAGCCCAATAACCCCTCCTATTAAAACCCCTGCAACCACCCCGGCAAACGGTGATTGAAACATGTATGCGAACACTATTGAGGCAAAGCCTGAGATGAGCATTATGCCTTCTAAGCCGATGTTTACAATACCTGCTCTCTCCCCGATTATTTCCCCTACAGCAGCCAGGAGTAACGGGGTTGCAGCATAGGAGGTTTGGATTAGTATGTTAACTATTGCCTGAGCATCAATCATTTCTTCCCCCTCCACTGCTTCAACATCTTCACCAGCCCCGGCACAGCTAGTATGAGGATTATTATTCCTTGAACAGCCTTCACCATTTCAAGCGGGACCCCGCTCTCAATTTGCATACCCCGCGAACCTGCTGTCAAAGCCCCCACGAATATTGCGGCTGGAATTATCGCCAATGGGTGGTTTCTCCCGATGAGTGAGACAGCGAGCCCGTCAAACCCCAATCCTACAAGGTTCGAGAGCCCTGTGGTGATGGCGTAGTGGGGAGGTCTTCCAGCAACCTCCATGACTCCGGCAAGACCTGCTAGGCTACCAGCTATTATGAAAGAGTAAAGCATTGACCTCCTGACTTCAACGCCACCGTATCTAGCCGCGATCGGATTGAGACCGGTTGCCCTGATCTCGTATCCCAGCGCCGTGTGCCACATTATCACATACACGATTACTGTAGCTACTAGCGAGATGATTATGCCAGCGTAAAGCTCCGTCCCCGGTACCAGGAGCGGTAGCCTACCCGCCTCAGGTATCTTGATAGTCCTCTGAGGCTCTGCAGGGTCGAAGTACACGTATGTTCTACCGTATTCAACTATCCAGAAGCCAGTCCAGTTCAGCATGATTGTTGACACGACTTCGTTAACCCCTCTCTGAGACTTCAAGAAGCCTGCTATCGAGGCCCATGTAATCGCTAACAAGACCCCGAAGAGGAATTCAGCAATCAAGTACAGCCCGCTGGGTAGCGATAACGATGCCACGATCACCGCGCCGAGAGCCGCCATGTACACTTGCCCCTCAGCCCCGAGGTTGAAGACGCCTGCTCTAACGCTTACCGCGAAGGCCGCACCGGTCAGCATTAAAGG
>NZ_DBOUKL010000010.1:0-11761 GCF_059755995.1 Thermosphaera sp.
GCCGAGCATCTATCCTTATCTCGCCTCGCAGAGGATGAGCGAGGCGGTTAAGCCAGAGCTAGTTGACCTTGTGATCCACGCCCACGCTCACAACGCCGTGGTGGAGTACACGGTTGTAAACAATGTACTAGTTTACAACGCCTCCCTCCCAGGCAGGGGGAGAATCCTAGTCATCGAGGTTAAGCCTAGGAGGAGTATTTTAAACTGGCTTGCTAAGCCTAGGTGAATCCTTCGAAAACCGCTACAGCCCCCATGGCTGATACGATGTCTGCTAAATGGTTCAGGCTAATACCCTGCTTGCCTAGCTGTAGGTCAGCCTCGTAAAGCTTTCTAGCACCCTCCTTGCTTGTCATTAAGCCAAGGCTCCTTGCCTCCTCGACAAGCTTCTTCGCTTCAGCGGTCAAGAATGGTTCTGAGAGGTCCAGGTAGAACGCTACGAGCGTGTTGTTCAAATCCCTTGTCTTCTTATAGTATTCGGAGAGCTTTTTCAAGTAGTTGAACAACGGGGTGTCCCTGGATTCTAAAAGCGTGAATGCCGGGTGCTTAGACCCGAGGGTTTTAAATACTTCGCTGAATGAGACACCGGATTTGACAAGTGTTAGCTGATCTACACCTGTTGAATACAAGTGCTCGTAGAGGTCGCTTCTTCCAACAGTTTTAAAAGCATCCACCACAGATTTAACCTCTCCCGGCTTGTTTACCGATAGAATGAGCTCCAGGCTTCTCTTAAACTTGCTTGAATCAGCCGTGATGCTTACAACGTTGCTGTGGCCGATAGCCATTGAAAACACCAGTAAAGGCACAGTGTACGAGGGGTGGCAGGTGTTGCAGAACCTGTAAGACTCTCTGAGAAGCTTGGCAATAATCTTCCCTAGTTCAATGCTTGCAAAGCTTAGCTCACCCTTCCTAACCTTCTCCCCCAGCGAGAAAGCCTCCTCTAGAAGCGGGAGGGATGATACAATGTTGCATGATGCTTCATCATAGGTTTTCAAAGGCTTCAACCTGTGAAGACTTCCCGGTTTGAAGTAGGATCCTAAACCGACTAAAGCCCCGTGTATGAGGCTTCTAACTACTTCACTGGTCAATTCAAACCCCATTTAATCCTTTATCACATAAGGAATTATTAATGTGTTAGAAATCAGGATGAGAGCTCTTCTTCACTTATCCGACGGTTTACTATTCATCATCTTGAAAAAGACTATGTTAACATTCCTTTAAAACAGCATCTTTCAACGAGTTAACACGATCACTTTTTAATCTTCTCTATCAAGTGTTCAATAATGTAGTCCGGCGGGTTTACACCGGTTGAAGCCCGCAGGCCCTCCCAGTAGGGGAACGCGTTAACCTCTAAAATATAGTGTCTCCCGGTTGAAACATCCTCCGCAACATCTACACCAGCATAATCCAGCCCAAGAATCGCCGAAGCCTTGACAGCCGTTGCGAATATCTCCGGCGCTTCCTCCTCTCTCACCGGGACGCCCTGGGCGCCTTGCGCAATGTTCGTTTTCCAACTATTCTTGCTCACCCTTCTCATCGCTCCGATCACCCTCCCACCTACTACGAATACTCTGTAATCATAACCCGGCTTCTCCAAGTATTTCTGGAGATAGCTGGGAACACCAATGTTCATCAAGCTCCTCGTGGTCTGAAAGGCTAGGTCAGGGTCTTCTATCAGGGCGCTGCCAAGCCCAAGGCTCCCCATTAGCGGCTTGTAAACAATCTTCTTCTTCGCCTGGGCATACCTCATAGCTGAGAACGGGTTTTCAGTAATCATCGTGTCCGGGACTGGGAGGCCGTGAAGCGAGAGCCTTACCAGGCTTCTCCACTTATCCTTCGCGATCAAAGCGTTGAACGGGTTGTTTATCACGGGCACCGTGCTTGCAAGTGCTTCAAGAACCCCCAGCCTCTTCTCAAACACGTCCAGGCTCATAACCAACCCTATTCCTCGTAGCACTGCCCCGTCAATGTTAACAGGCTCATCTCTCTGCTTAACAACTATCCTCCCATCATCAATCAACGCATCCATCAATGGCAGTTTCAAATAGACTGCTTCAACACCTCTTCTCCTAGCGGCTTCTAAAAGATCGTTAACGCTTCCCGGCGGCTCCCGCCTATAGTCTATTATACCGATCTTCAAGCACTCCTCCTCCTTGAAACCATTAAGGAGTAGGCGAGCGCTAGCAGGCTTAACCCGGCTGTGTAGAGAACGCTCGCAATGCTTGAGAAGCTGTTTAGCGCAATCCCGGTGAGACCTCCCAGGACGATGACGGTGGCTGAGAGATAGGTTAGGGTTCTCGCCTCGCTTCTGCTGGCTTGACCCGTGTATTTGAATATAAGTATCAGGGAGGCTAGGATCACTAGCGAGCCGGCTATGACATAGTTGAGCTCAAGGCTGAAGGAAGATATCGCTGCGCCTACGTATGCAGCTATTAATGCCGAATCAATTATTCTCTTACTCTGCTTACTCGACATTGTGAACCCTCTTAAGAGAATCTAGGTTGAGGATGTTTTAAAGCATTCTTAATTTGTCAATGTAGAGCGAGAGTAGCCCTAGGTAAATACCGGCTTCCAAGGGGTCGGTGTTGAAAGATAGGTCAATGGTTTTCAACCCCATTCTAGCGTATTGAAACTTGAGTTCTTTGACATAATAGTCTTCCACGCTTGTTGACACGAGCACTATTGACCCGGGTCCTGCTACGTTTTCAGCGTTTTCAAACCTGGCGTTCACGCCAATCCGTCTCAACGACTCGCCCAGGTATAGCGTTGGAGCCTCCATCAGCTTGCTTGAAGTAAGCAGCACCTCCTTCTGCGAAATAATTTTCGTTAAGGGCTCGGAATATCTTTCTATGAGCTCCTCTATCAAGGGAACCACCCCCTCCTTACTGTGCTGGAAAAGCCTTGCACCTCTCGCCTCAAGCTTGTCCTTATAAAGGCTTGAGAGAGCATGGTTCACGCCTAGAGCCATCGTGAGCGAGGCCTCAAGCTCATCCGCTCTCTCAACATACACTGGGCCGTAGTTGTCGAGAATCCTCTTAACCCTCTCATCCATGGGTTTCGATGTTACAGCGAGGAGCTCGTGGTTAAGTATTCTTGAAACCTGCATAGTGTTCAGCAACCCGGTGTAGGGGTTGCTCGCGAAGACGAGAACCCTCCAGCCCTCCCGGTAGGCAAGGGTGTACAGGGAAACAGCGGGGATATCGCTTATCAGCGTGTTCAGCTCCGGGTCTACCGTAGCTATGTGCCAGTACGCTGTTGAAGCAGGCAGATACCCCTGTCTATTATAAGTTATTATCAACGGCTTCCTACTACTGGCTAGGAAACTCTCAATAACGCCTCCGAGAGCTACAGCTTCCTTCTCCAAGTCCCCTATAAGCTTTGAGAAAAAAGCTATACTAGAGCGGTCTCTAAGCTTCTGCAGCAACTGCATAGTTTCTCATCCGGCTTCTCGGGAAGCCTCTCAATAATCTTCGGAAGCAGCTTTTTCGCTTTAACAGTGTTCTCGCCCATTGTTTTAACCACTTCTTCAGCTGTCACAGGCTTCTCAGCCCAGACATCGTAATCCGTCACCATTGACACGGTGGCGTAGCACATTTCAGCCTCGCACGCAAGGTTAACCTCTGGAACCAGGGTCATCCCTATGATGTCTGCTTTAAACACTTCCTTCCAAACCCTGCTCTCCGCTCTCGTGCTGAACCTCGGCCCCTCGATGCAAACGTATGTTCCCTTTGGATGGATCTTGATCTCGGGTACTTGTGAAGCAGCTTCAAGGATTACCTGCCTGAGGTGTTCGCAGAAGGGGTCTGCACAGCTCACATGCCCCACTATGCCGCCTTCGAAGAACGTGAACCCTCTAACTCCTTTGGTCATGTCTATGAACTGGTCTGGGAGGACGAAGTCCCCGGGCCTGTAGTCCTCTCTGAGGCTTCCAACAGCGGAGAAAGCTATAACCCATTTAACGCCCAGGGCTTTCAGCGCCCAGATATTCGCCCTGTAGTTTATCCTGTGAGGCGGGATTTTATGCCCCCTGCCATGCCTGGGGAGGAATGCTATGGTCCTGCCTTTCAACTCCCCTAGGATGATGTTATCGCTGGGTGCTCCGTATGGAGTGTAGATTTTAACCTCCCTCACATTCTCAAGGCCTGGGAGGTCGTATATTCCGCTCCCGCCTATTACCCCGATTAAGGCTTTCTCCCTAGTCTCCACGAGCATATCCTACACCTTAAACCTGTATACCTTCTTCGAACCATCGTATTCAAGAATCTTCTTATCAACATGCACGTTTAAAGCATCCCTGTAATACTCCTCGCCCACGTCGATACCGTACCATTCCTTGAAACCCTCCACTATCTCGTTAAAACTCCACTCTGTTTTCCCGGTTTCCTTGAAAGTCTCCGAGACCATTCTCTTAATAAACTGGTAGGTATCCTCAAGCCTTGTCCACGGGTACTGGAACCATATCCATTCCTTTACTTCAATATAGTAGTAGTCGGGCTTGAACTTTGCCACAGGGCTTATCCACTGGAGTGCAGCGGTTTTAACCTTGCTAGGCTTCCACTTCTCAGCGATAAAGTCTCTCGCAAGCTTAAGTGTTTCACCAGTATCAACAATATCGTCCACGATGAGTATGTTTAAATTCTCAGCATCTATGATCATGGGGAATTTTATAATAGCCTTCTCCTCAGCCTTAGCAGCTTCAGTCCAGTGCTGGCTCTGAATACTTGCGAGATTATCGATGCCCATAAAGTCGCACAGGAGCCTTGCCGGGACGAAACCCCCTCTTGCAACAGCCACAACGAGATCCGGCTTGAAACCACTCTCCCTGATTATTCTCGCAAGATTTCTAGTCCAGTCAACGATCTCGCTCCATGAAACCAGCTGGGTTCGAACCCTAGGCATCTCTATCACATAAGATATTAATGGTTGCTACAAATTTAAGGATTTCATGAAAACTACTTGGAAACCCGTATAAGCCTGCTCGTGGTGGTGAAGCTTTTACCAGCCCCGTGAAGCAGTATGCTCGTCTTCGACAGGTTCCACCCGTATTTCTCGTAAACCTCTTTATCAACGTGAACAGCCTTCGACTCACATATGAACAGCGTGGATTCCCCGACACGTAGCTTATCCCTTACCACGCATTCAACAAACCCTAGCACTCCGTCAAGACCAGGTGTCGATATTGTTTTTGAAGGATATGGTTTCAGCCCGTGCTTCTTAAACTTGTCAACATCCCTCCCCGACTCCGTCCCCAACTTGTAGGCGAGCTCAGCGTGCTTCTCGCTTAAGATGTTGATGGTTAGCTCACCGGTCTCCATTACGTACTCGTGTGTGAGGCTACCGCTCCAAATTGAAACAGCTATGAGAAATGGGTCGTCATACACTGGTGAAACCCATGATGCAGGCATAACGTTAAGCCTTCCATCCCTGCTCCTGGAAACTATCAAGTATACTGGCCTCGGATGGAGGACATGGTATTCGTTAGGCGATACTTCAACATACACTTGAGAACACCCTATTAATCAATATATTGCCCAGGGTAGTTAAAGATTATAAAAGGCCTCCTGCAATTAATGATTTTGAAGCGGGGATGCCCGAGCTTGGCCAAAGGGGCCGGGTTGAGGACCCGGTGGCGTAGGCCTGCGTGGGTTCAAATCCCACTCCCCGCACTACTCCTTGATTCTGAAACCTCCACGACAGCCCTCCCGGTTGTTTTATTAAGTAGTAGCTGAATATTATTTGAAACCGGTGTTTCTGCTTGAAGCTCTTCGAGTACGAGTCTAAAGAGATTGCTAGGAGGTATGGGGTTCAAACCCCTCGCGGAGTAGTGGTATCCACTCCTGAGGAGGCTGTGAGAGCGGCTGAGGAGTTCGGCAGCGTGGTGTTGAAATCCCAGGTGCTGGTTGGGGGGAGGGGGCTGGCCGGCGGTATTTTAAAAGCTGAAAACCCTGGTGACGCCTACGAGAAGGCGAGGGGGCTTCTAGGCAAGGTGATCAAGGGGGAAAGGGTTGAAAAACTCCTTGTTGAGGAGAAGGTTTGCATATCCCGGGAGTACTACGTGTCTATAACTGTTGACAGGGCTACGAGGCAGATTACCTACCTGGTCTCCTCAATGGGCGGCGTGGAGATCGAGGAGCTTGCGAGGAAGTACCCTGAGAAAATAAGGAGGATGAGCGTGGATCCTTCGATCGGGTACTCGCCCTACATGGGTAGGGAAGCTGCAGTATTCATGGAGGTTCCATGGTCTCTCGGCAACCAGGTGGACCAGGTTCTGTCGGCCATGTATAAGATAATGATTGATTACGATGCGGAGCTAGTCGAGTTCAACCCGCTCGCACTGACATGCGACAACCGGCTTGTCGCCCTCGACGCGAAAATCATAGTGGACGATAACAGCTTGTTCAAACACCCCGAGCTACAAGCTCTGTATGGGAGAGGCCTCACGGCTTGCGAGAAGAAGGCTAAGGAACTCGGCTTCAACTATGTTGAGCTGGACGGGGATATAGGCGTGATCAGCAATGGCGCGGGCCTCACAATGGCCACTATGGACGCCATCCTCTACTACGGGGGCAGGCCCGCGAACTTCCTCGACATAGGAGGGGGAGCGGGGAGGGAAAGGGTTAAGGAAGCCGTTAAGCTGCTGCTCTCCCATCCCAAGGTGAAAACCCTGCTGGTGAATATTTTCGGCGGTATAACCAGGTGTGACGAGGTTGCCCACGGCATTCTCGAGGCCTTGGCTGAAACAGGTGTTTCAAAACCCGTTGTCGTGAGAATGCTTGGAACCAACGAGGAGGAGGGGAGGAGGATCCTCTCGGAGAAAGGCATAATCGTCTACTCTGAAATGGATGAAGCGGTGCGTAAAATCGTCGAGTATTCAAGGGGTGGTTGACATGGGCATTCTCCTCTCGAAGAACACTAGGGTAATTGTTCAAGGAGTAACAGGCAAGGAGGGAAGCTTCCACACAAAGCTCATGCTAGAGTATGGGACAAGAATTATAGCTGGTACCTCTCCAGGTAAGAAGGGGCAATCAGTTCACGGGGTCCCAGTCTACAACACTGTTGGAGAGATAGTGAGGGAGCTCGGCGAGGTTGACGCCTCAATAATCTTCGTACCAGCGAGGTTCGCCCCGGATGCTGTATACGAGGCGATCGACAACGGTGTTAAGCTAGTAGTGGTTATAACGGAGGGAATACCGCTTCACGACGAGCTGAAATTCGTCAACTACGCGAGAAGAAAGGGAGTGGTAATAGTTGGTCCCAACACTCCTGGCTTAATGACTCCTGGTGAGGCCAAGCTGGGCATTATGCCATCGCACGTTTTCAGCCCGGGAACGGTAGGCGTAGTATCTAGGAGTGGAACGCTCACCTACGAGGTTGCAAGGGAGCTGGCCAAGCATGGCATGGGGGTTTCAACAGTGGTCGGCCTTGGCGGAGACCCTGTCACAGGCCTAGACTTCATAGAGGTTTATAAAATGTTTAGCGAGGACCCCTCGACAAAAGCAGTGGTTCTCATAGGCGAGATAGGGGGTGATGCTGAGGAAAGATTCTCAAAATACTACGCTAGCTTACCGGTGAAGAAGCCTGTGGTAGCGTATATTGCTGGGAGGACAGCTCCTCCGGGGAAGAGAATGGGTCACGCAGGCGCAATAATCTCAATGGGTATTGGCGACTACCCCTCTAAGAGGAGGGCTCTCGAGGAAGCGGGCATACCTGTTGCAGAGACACCTTCTCAAATACCATTCCTGCTGGAGAGAAGGTAGGTTTTACTTGAAGATTTTTATAATAATAAATAATATTTTTATAATAATCCTCACCATATTAATAACGAGAGATGAAGAGGAGGATTTGAATGTACATAATAAAAGAGTATGCATCCTTTTCGGAAGTGATAAAATCCATTGATGAAACAATAGCCTCCCTAAGGCAGCAGCTAGCTGAGAACTTGAAGAAGCTTGAGGACGCTAGGGCAAGGGCCGAGCAGGCTAAGAAGCTGAAGGAGTTGTTGAAGACGCTTGCAGGCGAGGATATTTCAGGCCCGGGTAAAGTCATAGACTTGAAGGATGCGAAGATTCTTGTAAACCCAGACCCTATATCAGAGCTACAGGTTATCGAGGAAGCTATTGAGAGAATTAACAGGACGATACTAACCCTTCAGAACTTGAAGAAGGCTCTTGAGCCGTGGAGCGGTGTCGAAGTCCCCAACAGGATAACTGTCGTGGTTAAGGAAGGTATTCCTTCATCCTTCATCCTAAGGCTTTAGGTATTTACTCTTTTTTAATCTAGTCAAACTTATCTTTTTCTTAAGGAATGGTGGGCTATATGAGCATGTATGATAAGATTGGTCCAGGATCCAAGGCTCCGGATGAAGTTAACGTTGTGATCGAAATACCTATCAACTCCGGGGTTAAATACGAGCTGGACAAGGAGACCGGCGTGCTCTTCGTAGACAGAATCCTCTATACTTCAATGGTTTACCCGTTCAACTACGGGTTCATACCAGGGACTCTTGAGGAGGATGGAGACCCTGTCGACATCCTAGTGGTATCGTATGACCCGCTCCTCCCCGGCTCAGTTGTCAAGGCCAGGCCGGTTGGTGTTTTGGAAACCGAGGATGAGAAGGGCAGGGATGCGAAGATAGTTGCGGTACCATCTGAGAAGATAGACCCGAGGTTCCAGGGTATCAGGGATGTGAGCGATCTCCCAGAGGCTGTTAGGCAGAGGATCGAGCACTTCTTCCAGCACTACAAGGAGTTGGAGAAGGGCAAGTGGGTTAAGGTTGTTGGTTGGAGGGGTAGGAGCGAGGCTTTGGAGATGATTAAGCAGGCTGTTGAAAGATTCTCAAAGAAATAGGTTTTTAAGGCTTGATTTTTTCCAGTAGAAGCTCTACTTCTTTTTTAAAAGCATCAGGATCCTTGATGAAGAGTTCCGTCAAAAACTCCTCCTTTCCAGATGATTCCTCATCTGCGAGAATGAGGAGGGGAACTATATACATCTCTCTCACTAGGAATTTAACAGTATTAATATTACCTTCGTAATATTCACGCAGTAGATCCCTTAGCTTGCCGGGATTACTGTCGAATAAATCGGTGCACCCAGTTCCCGCGTTCGCCCTGCAAACAAATTCTTCCAACACGTGCCTCAGGGCGAGCCCTATGCGTTTCGACTGTTCTTCAAGCTTTTTCAGTCGTTTATCAAAAGTCTTGAGCGGCAAGCAAATCACACTTTTATATATTGCTTCAAAGGGTTTTAAAAAGTGAATAGGATCAAAAATTATAAAAGAATTCTTTAAATTATATAAGTATATTGATACGGTTTAGGATTAAGTGGGCGTGAGAACTATTGGATTTTACCACCGGCTTGAAGGAGCTTGACAAAAGGTTTAACGAAGCTTTCCAGCCAGGGACGCTGACGGTCATAGTCGGCCATCCTGGTGCTGGGAAGACAACTCTCGCATTACAGTTATGTCACGCTAATGCTAGGATTGGACATAAGTGTTTATATATTAGTTTTCAAGAAGACAAGGAGAAGCTTTACAGGCATGCAAGGAGGCTTGGGCTCGATCTTGAAGGGCTTGAAGAGAAAGGCTTGTTCAAACACGTAAGGTTTCCTATGATGACCCTGGTTGATGATTTGATAAGGGAGTTATCGGTTCTTCTCTCCTCGGACTCTTACAGAGTCATCGTAGTTGACTCTATAAACGCCCTTCTCGAGCCAGTGAAGAACAAGGATGAGCAGAGGATGTTATTGCAGAACTTTTTCTACGAGGTTTCGAGAACCATTAAGGGGATAACGGTGTTGCTTGCAGAGATACCGCTGGGTGAGGAGAGAGTTAACCTGGGATCAATAGAGTTTGTATCTGATATCGTCATCATCTTGAAACACCATGTAGTTCGCGGATTATTGGACAGGAGGATGGAGATTAGAAAGATTCGGGGAGCCCCGCTTAGGGCGGTAGAGTTCCCATTCGAGATAGTGGAGGGTGAGGGCATCTTGGTTTTTCCACCCCCTGCTCCTGAGAGAATATTCCTAGGAGACGGAACCCCTCTCGAGAACACTCTTTCCCTAACAAGGGAGGTTATTCCGAGGCTGTTGAGGGGTGAGGTAGTCTTTTTCACCTACGACCCGTTTGCACGGTCAGCAATACCAGTTATTTTCATCCTCGACTACCTGGTTTCGAATGAAATGGTGGTGTTTTTAACATCCTACGTTTACTCGAAGGACGAGGTTTTAGATAGCGTTGTGAAAGCACTTGCAGATTACGCAGGGATTTCAAGAGAGGAAGCACATAGGCTGGTTGACAAGTATATGGTTGTAGAATCAGTCAACCCGGCTGGAGAGGCGTTAACATCATTATACTCCCGCTCAATATTAGAGTTTGAGAAGTCTAAGCCAGATGTTATCGTTTTCCACGGAGTAGAGGTTTTCAGCAAACTGTTCGATGAAAAAGACTACTTTAACGCATTAGTGAACGAGCTGATATGGACAAAGAACAAAGGGGTCACCACTATGAGATTCGGAGCCTGCACACCTAGAGACTGGTGTGAGATGAACGCAGCCCTTTCAGACGTGGTTGTCCAAACCCGCTTAGTCGAGAAGAATGGCAGTACAGTTCCAATTATCCAGTCTTGGAGAAGAGGTAGCGAACCCCGCACCATCGAGCTGAACGAGGAGGTTTTAAACAAGCTTAGAAGCGAGTTTAAAGCTCTTCTAAAGAAGGCATTTCCCAGCGAGTGAGACCTCTTAACTCAGCGCCTCCAAAACGTTTCAAGAAACCCTGGGAGAAATCATTAATCAATAAAACGTGATAACCAGTAAACCGTAAGCTCCTAACTAGTATTTCAGAATACTATTCACAGCTTTCTCGTGGAAGCCTTCATCCTGGATAATCTTCTCCAACACGAGCTTGGCTAACCTAAGGGAATCCCTATCCCGCAAGACTTTCTCCAGCAATGGCAGGAGGAGTCTATGATACGTCTCCTCCCCTACAAAGCCCTCCAAGGATACTAGTTCTTTCAAAACACCTCTGACATCAGACTTTCCCTGTTGCTTAATTTTTGAAAGAGCTTCTTCAACCCTAGTCCAAACACCACCGATTAGTGTTTGACACTCTCCTGTTTCCTCGTACAACCCTAAACTCACGCCCAGTGAGCGGAAAACCTCGCTGTGAACCATGCTTTCAAGCCCGATCTGCTTCAAAAGAAGCGAGGCAAACTGTTCTCTACCCTCAGCGAGTGATGCGAGCTCCTGGTAGAGAGATGCAACCCTGCCCTCAAGCTCAACGGAGCAGTAGATTAGTTTTCCAATCATCCCGAATGCTCCTCCTCTCTAGTTAATTCAGCTTCTCTCATAAATATATTCACATTACTCTACAAAGTAGCGAGGCGGTGGAGAACCACACGTTCCCGTGAAAATAGGGGATCTATTTCGATAAGCCCTGCAAGCTGTGAGCGAAATCTCGCCCATCCCCGATCCCTAGGGGCGGGTTCTTAAATGCAGACACCTGTGTAGGATTCTATAACTTAGACAACCAGGCTTAGCAGGATTGCGGCAGGTAGGGTATGCCGCCGCCGGGATTTGAACCCGGGTCACGGGCTCGAAAGGCCCGCATACTTGGCCGGGCTATACTACGGCGGCATCCTTATGAAAATAGGATTAGTGAGTCCTAAATATTTTTTACTTTTTAACCAATCATGAATGTTTAAAACCTCCGGGTCGGAATTCATATATTTGAAGCGGCGGTCGTCTAGCCTGGACTAGGACGCCGGCC
>NZ_DBOUKL010000011.1:0-39878 GCF_059755995.1 Thermosphaera sp.
GGAATTCGACATTCCCCCAGGTAGAATAGGAGTCCAAGTCTTTGAAGCCCCGAGAGGAGGCGATATCCACTTCGTGATAACCGGCGAGGGCAAGCCATACAGGTGGAGGGTTAGAGCCCCGACATACAACAACATCCCTGCTTTAAAAGTGATGCTGAGGGATCAGCCCTTGGCTGATGCCCCGTTGACAATAGCAAGTATTGACCCATGCTTCTCCTGCACGGACAGGGTTGTAGTGGTAAAGGAGGATGGATCCGTGCTCAAGCTTAACCTGACACAGGGTGTTAAACTATGAGTGAAAAGCTCAAGCCGGCTAAGCTCCTAGTAATAGCTACTAAATCGGGAAGAGTAACCAAGAAGTATCCTTACGAAGAGCCTCTCGTATCCCCTGATTTCAGAGGGTTAATCGAGATAGATGAGAGCAAGTGCATTGGATGTGGAGCCTGCGTTAACGCGTGCCCGCCTAACGCTCTCCAGTTGATTAGTGATAAGGAAACCACTGTAATCCGCTACTTCATAGGGAGGTGCATCTTCTGCTGGAGATGTATCGACGTCTGCCCCGTAGGCGCTATTAAAGGGACAAGGAAGTTCGAGCTAGCCACAGATGATGCTTCAGACCTCTACGTGCACGTGGTTCACAAGAGAGCTAAGTGTGAAACATGTGATAGAGAAGGAGGGACTCAGAAAATGCTGTACTACGTGGTGGAGAAGTCGCCGGTCACTGAGGAATACCTTAACGACTGCCCTGACTGCAGGAAGAAATCCTTCGTAGAGTCGGTAGCCAAGAGAAGAACAGGTGGTGTTAGTGAGTAAGTTTTTAAAGAAAAGCCTCTGGGTTTTCCACCTCAACACAGGAAGCTGCAACGCTTGTGATATTGAAATACTCGACGTTCTAACACCCTTTCACGATGCTGAGAGATTCGGGGTGAAGCTTGTAACCTCACCCAGGCATGCTGACGTCATACTTCTAACAGGTCCGATAACGCTTGAAGCTCTCCCGAAAGTAGTCAACGCGATAGAGGCTGCTCCAAGACCCAGGGTTGTAATAGCGCTCGGCTCTTGCGGAGTAGGGGGAGGTATCTGGCATGATACTTATTCAACGATAGGAGGGATTAAAGGGCTTCAGAAAATCCTCGAGGAGAAGGGTGTTAAGGTTGACGCTTTCTACTATGTTCCAGGATGCCCTATAAGGCCTGAAGCCATACTGTACGCTGTTGCAATGTTCAAGGGCCTTGTATCGAAGAAGGTTAAGAGCGAGATCAAGCATGCAGAGTGAGAAAGCCCAGGTATACCTGTGCAAGTACACGTACTATGAGACACCGTTTTCAAGACACTTCATTAGTGGTGTAGCGAACTGTATTGAATGGGGCAGTATTGGTCTAGACGAACTCAGGAAAATCCTCGCGGTAGAACACTACGAGGTTTTGATGAGAGAGGGGCAGGTAATCCTGACCGAGCCGAGATATTACGGGGCTTTAACAGGACAGGAGTATAGTGGAAGAGAATACATAGTGCTCAAGTTGATTAAAAAGTAGTTTTCAAGAAACCAATGCTTAATCCAAGAACAGTTACAAAAGTTCCAATTATACCGTTAGAATCAGGCTTCTCCTCGTTAACTATTATTGAGAAAACCCTCCCAACAACAGGGGCTATGAGTGTAGGGAGGGCTGAAACCTGAACACCTCCTATGCTTAAAGCTTTAATGAACAAAGCCATCCCTAGTCCAAAGCTTAAACCTCCAGCTAAAAAGCCAAGGATGAATCCTTTTCGAGAAAACGATTCCTTAACAACCCGCGACCCCTTAATACTTGATGCAAGAGTGAAAACATACAGGTTTCTCACCACGGTTAGGAAGAAGGGATCCCCGTGCAGGGTGGCAAGCCTTGAGAAAATAGTGCTG
The DNA here is from genome assembly GCF_059755995.1 of Thermosphaera sp. Taxonomy (NCBI): domain Archaea; kingdom Thermoproteati; phylum Thermoproteota; class Thermoprotei; order Desulfurococcales; family Desulfurococcaceae; genus Thermosphaera; species Thermosphaera sp. The sequence goes on from NZ_DBOUKL010000011.1 coordinate 1,901, forward strand.
AAACCCCAGAAAACGGCTGTGAGAAAAGCCGATAAGTACTCCCTTCTACTTGAAACACTCCCATAACCCTTGTATATCAAGCTCACGCCGAAAACCGCTAGCAGGGTCCCTATCAGGATGTGGTAGTCAGGGGTTTCGCCTAGAATTAAGATGGAGATGAATTCTGCTACGAAAACATACATGTAGCCTATGGTTATAGCGTTCCCGCCGCCTATGCCCCTGATAGCTTTAACGTAGAAAATATCCCCGAGAAAGGGGCCGGATAAGGCGCTTAGAAATATTATCATCAACCCTGTGAAATCCGCTTGATACGTTGGAGAAATCGTGAAAGTGATGATCAACGTGAGGAGAAACGCGTAGAAAGCTCTCACACCGTTAACAGTGACCGTGTCTAAGCCTTCACCATACTTTTTAATCACCACAGGGTTAAATCCCCAGAGCACCCCGGCGATCAGTCCGTAGATCATCGGCAGCATTGAGTACCCCTTTATTCATCAAAACAGGGATGCGTTAAAATAAATTACCAGTTTCAGAAGCGCCGGTGGAGAACCGCCTTGAGGGCGTTAAAACACATCGAAGCCTTTAACCCGTTATCAACTAGGGACGGGGCGTCCTGGAGTGCTTAAGGCTGGATCTCTGAAAACTTTATAAGCACAGTAAGTAATGGTATTCTAGATTGGAGAAGGGCGTGCAGAGAGCCCGTGACCCGGGTTCAAATCCCGGCGGCGGCGCTCTCTCAATTCTTACACTTTGAAAATCAGGTGTAAAGCACGAGGATTTCTTTGAAACGTTGAAAAGGGGAGAAGGGCGTGCGACAGGCCCGCATACTAGGCCGGGCTATACTACGGCGGCATACACAGTTTGATATATCTTCAGTAGGAGCTTTTAAATTTTAACCATCGAACTGGAAGCAGGAATCCTGGAAGCTATACTGGGACATAGTAGGGTTTCTCATCTAGTTTAAGAACACCGCTAAGCTTCTTCATCTTAACCCTGTACTCCACGTACTTGTCCTCCGGGCTGAACCTCGGCGGGTGGGGGACCACTAGTTCTGATTTGCACACCGGGCACTTGGAAGCTGATAAAGTATATCTACCGCATCGCGGGCACTTTCTCATCAACCAGTTCAAGCCTTCTCCTCCTCAATACTCAACTCTACGTGGTTGCTTCTGCAACACTTCTCCAGCATTTCAACAACCTCCGCCATGAGGGTTTCAGCGGATTTATAATCCTGCGAGTACAGGTCTATAACATATCTTGGCGAACCGGTCACGTATATCTCGTGCTTCACGTTTTTCCCGTTTAAAGCCTCAGAGACCTCTCCGAGACACTTTCTTATCCTTTCAACACCGTCAGGAGTTATGGAGCGCATGACCAGTATTCTCCTAATCCTGACCTCCTTAACCTTTACATGCTTCCCTGCCTCCTTTATAAGAGCGTCAACCCATTCCTGCGGAACCCCCGCTTTCAACAGTACTTGAGGCCCTGTGGAAACAGCCTCCTCGATAGCGTACATCGGATCCCCGTAAGCATCCTCTAGCCGCCAGATAACCTCCCTGTACGCGTCTTCAATCTTCTTTCCAACCTGCTGGGCAACAATCTCCGTTATCTTACAAGCCTTCACATATCTCTTCCACCACAGAAGCTTCCTCTTCCTCTCATTATCCGCTACTTTCTTAAGCGAGACATCTACCTCCTTCTTCCTCCTATCAACCCTGATCACTTTTACAACAATCTTCTGCCCCTCCCTTACAACCTCCCTGATATCTCTAACCCATTTCGAAGCAACCTCGCTCCACGGGAGGAATGCTTTCAGCCCATTATACTCATCCAGTGTTACGTAGGCACCGTAGTCAAAAACCTCTGCCACTGTGCCTATAACGTAATCACCCACGTTCGGCAACTCCTGCCTAGCTATCGGCATTTCAAACCACCCCGCTTAAACCACTAACGTTTAATCTGTATATTAAAACAGCATAATTAACCTCGTATGAATAGTATGACACTGTTACCGAGTAGACTGGTTTAGCTGAGACGTTGACTAGTTCAAAATACTTTAACGTGCTTGAAAGCTTGTTCTGACTATACAGGACGTTGTAGACGTTGAAACCTGCCTTGGACAAGCCGTCAACGATTACTGCGGCAAGCAGTGTTTCACCGCCTTTAGTGTTCCAGGCTAGTGGAACCTCGTAAACAGTCCTGCCAACACCAGTATTAATGAACTCCAAGTACGACTTGTTCATCAGTGACGAGTATACTGGAAGCCTGTACAAATCCCCTGCAGCGGCATAGTAGGGTAGCTGTATCCCATACAGGGAGGAAACTCCTGGAATCACTGCTCCAAGATACGCGTTATTGGATTTACCGCCTGTGAGGCTTACGCTGAAAGCTGTTGAAACAACCAGGTAGATTGTTGAAACCCCGGTTGTTTCAGAAATATTCTTCAAGATTTTCACAGCCGTTAACTCATCGCTCAACAATACCCATGATGTAAGCCTCTTGTAGCTTACATCGCTCAACGGGGTTGACAAAACCTTAACGCCACCTTCACCGCCAACATATCCGAGTATCCACCATGAGTAATCCCAGTAGGAGACTACGAGGACGCCGCCGCTAGTGCCTGACAAGTTTGTTTTCAACGCCTCCAGCGCTGAAGCCCATGCGCTCTCGTTTAAAAGCTTCTCGCCAACACCCAGGTAGAGATCCATGTCTGCTAAGTAGATGCTTGGCTTAGCCGATATTACTGATGCTGAGTAAACAGTGTTTGCTGCCACGCCGCCAGCAAGAATCATTATTGAAAGCGTTGCAAACAGTATTCTCCTCTTGAAATTCTTGACGATCATTGATGAAGCAAACAGTGAAGCAAGCGTGATCCCTACCAACGGTGCCAGGAAGACTAGGGATGAAAGCGCAGACGTGGGATCCACGTAGGGGAGGACAAGGCCGAGGAGGAATCCTACAGGGAAAACCGTCCTGTCAAACCCTCTCCCTGCTAAGATCTCGCTTCTGGAAAACACTATCAATCCCATTAAGCTGAAAATACCGAGGACCCCGTAGTCGATGACAGGGTTGAATCTCCGGGAGAATATTTCTGCGTAACCCGTTAACAACCCTGTTTTCAACAAGTATATTGATAGAAGAGTTGAAAAGATTGCGAGGAACAATGCCGCGAAGAATCTAACGCTTGCTTTCTCAAAGCTCTTATAGGATAATCCTGCAAGTATAATGGGGGCTCCAAGCCAGATAATCCCCAGCATACATATGCTTGCCAAGTAGCTTGTCCCGAGCAAGAGTACTGGGATGGCATATGCTACCAGCCAGGCTGTTAAACCATGAATGCAGAGTGAAGGCTCCTTCTCATAAAGAAGCGCTAATAGAAATGCAACGCCGGTAACCACTGACAACGCCCATGCGCCAGGGTAGAGCGTTAGCGCAAGCCCGTAGACAGCGGTCACGGCAATAAGAATTATCTTCCTCCTCGTTGACAAGTATAGGGCTGTAAGCGCTACAGCCAGTAATCCTGTGAACACCCAGGCTGGGAACCCGTAGTTGCCGGGTTTAAACCAGTATATGAAAACCGGGGACGTGGAGAGGAGCAGTGTTGAAAACCCCGCGATGAAAGCATCCTTGAAAACCAGGAAATAAAGAAGGAATGCTGATAGGAGGAGGGACAACCCGCCTATCAATGCTAGTTCCGGGGGCTGAATCCTTAAGGCGTTGACAGCGTAGTACACTGTTTTCAACACCCATGCGCAGGCATTGTGGAACGCCCCGCAATAATCTTCGAGACTGCCCGAGGTCTTAGCGTAAGACACTATCCAGGCTGCAGCATCGTCTGGAATGTTCTGGTGAGCAGGGTTAAACATGAATGCAAGGTAAACATACAGTGTTGCAGAGGCTATTAGCAAAGCAATGCCTGCGACAAACCTAGCGTTCATTTAACCACCACTTCTAACTGCTTACTTTATTCACAGGTCTGTCAAGTAATAAAGATTTTTATTCAAAGCAGGAGATACTTGGAACCGTGGAGATGTTGATGAAGGATCGCTTTAGAAAAGAGCTGTACTCGCATCTCGTCGAATACGATGTCGTACTAGATAAGGCGAGAAAATACTCCCTCATACTCGCTGGAGTATTCACCGTTGCTGTACTAGGGAACTGGGTCTACAACATTGTGAACCTCCAGTACTTCAACCCGAACAGTGCCACACAGCTGATAGCGATTTCAATACTGTACTCGTCACTAATCCTGTTCTCCGCGGCGATCGGCTTCATACTGCCACACTTCTCAACCTATGTGAGGCCAAGGGTTTTCAAGGAGATGAAAGATGAGAGAATCCGGGTCCTGCTTCAAACATCCATGCTCATAATACTGTCAATCACTCTGGCTATAACCTTCTTCATAGCTTACAGCTTCTACGCGCAGGTGGTTTAAAACTAACCAACATTATCTGAATACTCTACGATAGGGTGTTTCAACGTTACTAAGCAGTCTTGAAGAACCCCCTTAATCAACTGAGCCTGGGTAAGCAGGGCTATGTCGCCTTTACGGAAAACAATGTCGTCAAGCCTGCAATCACTTGTGAATAAAACCAAGTACTTGTTGCCGAGCACAATGTTTTTCGCGGACAGTATAGCCTGCTCAGCCTTAACCAGTCTCTTAGCAAGCTCCAGCACTTCTCTATCGAAGGATCCCGGCAATTCCTCACCTCCCAATACTGTTTTAACAAGCCTCGTCCTCGACAACATTTCAGCGTCCTGCTCCAAGTTTGCAACCATGTCTCTAACAATTACCCTGGACCTGGCATCACCCACGTCTAACCCTAAAAACGCCTTCTCAACCAACCCCCTGACTTCTCCAATCCTGCTAGAAGGTATTACTTGAATGTTCCTGGAAAACATTTCATCTCTGATCAAACGTATCAACGGGCTGCTCAAGCCTTAACCTCCAAGGATTTTATATTATATAGATGCGCCAAGCCCTTTAAAACCACATACAACGCGTCCTCCGCGTCCAGTTCCATTTTAACCCCTTTGCGAAGATCAATCCTGCTTCCATATATTGGTAAGCCTGGAAAATCAACCAGCGGGGTTACCGAGATTTTCCCTTTGAACGGGGAGAGATCCTTATACGTGAAATCCATGAACTTGGAAACATCGCTTACTTCAACAATCTTCAACCCTGATTTACAGTTCAAGCTCCCTACAAACCTGGAAAGCCTTGACAAGTCCATGGTTACAACCTTATCTATCGACACGCAAACGCTTCGCAGCATGAGTGATAACTCGTCCACGCTTATAGTGAGTACTTCCTCATTTCTCAACCTATCCTTCCGTAGGATACCGGCTTTCTCAGCCTCAAGCTTCACCCTTCTCCTCAACCCATACTCCGCGTTGGAGAATACGACTCTTTCCTCCCTCTTAAACCGGTAGGTGGGAAAAACCCTCTCTTGGTCGAGGTTTTCACATGAAACATAGTCAGCAATCAGCCTTCTCTCTTCGCTGTTTAAAGTAAGCACCGACTCATCGGATACTCTAACGTGGAAGCCTCTGTTACCGGAGAAGAAGATTTTCACATCCTTAAAGCCCAGGTCGCTCGTTAATATGTCCTTGAGCTTTACAGCGTCCTCGAGAGCCCTCCTAACGCAATCCCATGATAAAAGAGGGATTTCCAGAGGCTTGCCGCCGCTCTTGCACGAGTCAGGCTTAACATCGTAAACCTGGTTATCCTTGATACAGACATAGTATGATTCACTGCAACCCTGATACTTGTCAGAGTCGATATCGAATATCAGCTCTGAACCCAGCCACCCCTTAGCCTCCATGGGCTGTGCTGAAGGGTTCTCGTAAAGTGCGGAAGAGTAGTAGAGGTGGAGCGGGGTCTTCTTACTCAAAATATACTCGTACAACCTGTCCATGTAGGGGAAAGAAAGATGTCTCAGGTAAGCCCTATCCTCAAGGCTTTCAAGAGCTATTTCCCTCTTATGAATCTCAGGAGGAGGTTGTAATGGACGCTTCTTATAATAGCTCCTTATAATGTTCCTTAAAACAATACTACTCTGATCTCGGAGCGACATAGAATGTCAGCTTGCCCTCTTGAGGTAAGCCGTACTCGAGTTTGATAGGTGCATCATTGCCAAGCTCTATGTAAACATACTCTGAAACCTGGGCGGCATCAGTTACGTTGACCAGGTAGTCCACTGTGAAGCTGGAAGTAGAGTGTGAGGCTGCCTCGAACTCTAGAAGGGCACCGCTCGCGACTGAGAGCTCCACCTCTGCCTCAGCAATATCGCCGGATGCTTTAACAATAATCTTCTCCTCCTCAGGAACCGCTTCAAAAACGATTGTATCGCTAATAGGCTCCATTTCTTTTACAACATCTTTGAGAATCTTGGGAAGCATCTTGGCCTTCACGGGCAAGTTCAGCGATAGCCCAGGGATATCCTGGACGGGGATGTCTAGGTTTGGAATCATGAACCTTCTAAAACCCCTGCCTCTGAAAACTATGGAGAGCCTGCCGTCCTGGGTCTTCTCAAGGATTAGCTCGTCTCCTTTACCAGCTCTTTTAAGGATTTTCGTGAAATCCTCCATTCCAACGCCGAAGTAATCCTTACTCTTAACATCGTAAACAGTGAATGCTTCCCTAGGATAGACGAATTCGACAAGGACGATGTTAGAAGGATCCAAAGCTCTAAGCCTCAATCCTGAATCATCTATTTGAAAAGCGGCCTCGTCAATTATCTTGGCGATAGAGATCATTGAATACCGCCATACCCTGGCGTCGCGGAATTCAAGCCTCAAAATCCTCCCCCATATATACTCTTTAGATATGTGAAGTGTTAAATAAAAACACGGCTGGAACTACTCGTACTCCCGCCAAGTGTGACCGCATTTAACGCATTTGTAAAACCTTGTCGGCGGCTCGTCAGCAGCCCTTGTCTGAATCATCCAGTAATATGCCTCATGGTTGCCGCATTTAGGACACGTAGCCTCTTTCGTAACAGGCAGTTTAGAGGTGTCAACATCGCCGACAACGACTGTCTTCTCCCTTGTAGAGTGCTCGATCTTCGATGAAACCTTATACTTTTCGAGCTCTCTTTCACCAGCTTTCATCCTGTAACCACACTTTACACAAACCAGCTCCGTGGTATTCGACGACTTCACTGGTTTCATTAACCCTCCGCACTTGGGGCAGAACCTAACCATTTAAACCACCATGTTGTTTTAACTATGGTTTCAACACACTTTTATAGTGTCCTCGCTTTGAAGGCTGAGTAGGTAATTATTGTTCAAACACTTTATTAACTTCAGCACTAGCGAGCACTTCTCCCACTGCTTCAGCAACGCCTCCCCGCCCTCGAAAACCCTTAATCCTAGGAAGCCGTAAGCGTATTTATCCCCGGTGCAGTTAACAATGAATGACAGCTCCTCCCTAGTTTTTAGAACCGTTAACAAGTCTCTGGGATTTAAAACGAGTGACCGAGGGATTACGGTGAGTTCTTCTAAAAATTTCCCCTGTAAGTTGCCAGGACAAAGGTTTTCTCAGACTCTCCTATGGTGAAAACCCTGGACTCCTTCTTAACGCTCACCTTATCGAAGCCTCCACCGCGTTTTTGAAATCACTCAGCTCACTCTTTATCTTATCCACTATTTCCCTCAATACTTCCCCGACATCCGTGCCTTCTTGAACAGTTATCACGAACTCTATCTCCTCCCTTAAAGGATGCGGGACACGGTAGGATGCGTAAGCTACTTTAGGATGCCTCAACGCCTCCTTCATCAACAGGTTGCCGAGCGTATGATCCTCGCCTTTAATCTTGATCGCGAGATGATTAGAAGTTTTCGCTAAAACCTCGATCTCCACGAAACCACCTCATCCGTTAAGAAGAGGATACTCGATAATTCTTAATAAATTCATCGACCCCTTTATCCCATTCAACAGCCAGTGATAAAAGACCGTTCTCCTCGTTAATCGTTAAGTGTCCAAGCCTCAGCGACTCACTTACAATGTCTTCAAGACCCAGACCTGTTGCAACTATTAGCGTTGTTAAATAGTATTTCCCAGCCGTCCCCTTAACCCTGTCCCTGACCAGGGCGACAGCTGCATCTATTCGATTAATCAAATCCGTGAGCACGTCCATGCCCGCGTCAGTATGTATGGCTTCATCCATGGAGGAGTAGCTTGCTTTAAAGCCTTTGAGACCCAGCAGCTTAACCAGGACCATGGGCGGAAACGTCTTACCCGTTTGCCTAGCCAGGGATTTCAAGGAATACTTAACCAACCCCTTCCCGCCCGGCCTTCCCGAGCGCTTAAAATACTCCTTAATCACCGCCCAAGCCTTCTTGATATCGGTTGAGTAGCCGTACATTTCTATCAGCATTCCATCCTCCCCTACCTCGTACTCAACAGTATCGATCGAGGGAAGCTTCTCCGAAACTCTCTGTATGATTTCAACGCACTCGTCGTGACTGCAGTTGACGTAGAATCTTCGCTTAACCAGTGGCAAGCAATCACCTTAAAACATACAAGTATCCAACACCTATCCTCCTGGTCTCCACGCTTCCGCAGGAAGTACACTGTAGCTTGTCCCCTGCCTTGTATAGAACCTCCCCGCACACACTACACTTAGCTGCTATAACCCCTAGCCCGGGGTCCTTGATTGAAACCTGGTAGGGGATCGTGTTGTTTATCACTCTAGCCCTCACTATATCGCCAGGTCTTAGAACATCCCACATTGTCTTCACATACTCGCTTGAAACCTGCGTCACGTGGAGTATGCCTGAGAAGTCTACGGGGACGCCGTTAGCATTGTAGATGTTCAGGACAGCTATGTCATCGCTCACGCTTAAAACCATTGCCTCAACCAGGATTCCAGGCCTCAGCCCTAGCTCGCGCTTGTTTGCTGGGCGAACCGTTATCGTCTTCTTCAACTTATCCATCACGACGGTTCCAACCACCAGCGCTCTGAGATGGCCTTTCCTGTCTACGTAAACTCCTTGAACCGGCAGAGCCTCCTCCTCAACTCCCAGGGCCTCACCGGGCACCACTGCTTTAGCATTACTCATCAGAAACCACCCTTCTTAGCACTATGAATAAGCTTTTAAACCTATATATCCTTGACCTGTGAGTTTCGAAAACCATTGGAATCTCGAAATCAAGTATTTCCGTAAGCTCTAACCTGGAATTATAGAAGGCGGCCAGGTCTTTCAAAATCTTTAACAAGCCGGGTGAGTATTTGTGAATACTGTAAACACTCTTGGCATACTGCAGCGCCCTCCTCAGGAAGGCTACATCAAGCCCCCTGTTCTCCCTCACCACTCCGAAAGGAGGGTTCATGATAACAGTGTCCACGTTTGAGAAGCTCAGCTGTGAAGCATCCGCGACGATGAAAAGTATTCTCGGGCTGTACTCGCTGAAGTAATTGTTTAAAACGCTCACAGAATGCTTAACCGCTTCCTCATCAATATCCACGCACAAGCCTAGTCTAGCTCCCAGTAGAAGAGAAGCGTAGAGAAGCCTCCCATCACCGCATCCCAGGTCCGCAACACTCCTACCCTCAACATCACCCTTCATGAAAGCCCTCCACGACATGTGGGCCACTATCCAGGAAGGAGTAGGATACTGCTCTAAGCGTCTCTTCAAGCCTTTGAGGCAGGGTATTTTAGAAATTATTATCTCAACCGTTTTCTTATCGAAAACCTTCACCATGGGAAAACATACTCCTCCCTGCCCTCTAAAACCATTACGAGCTCCCCCGGTGTGAGAACGGGCTTGTAAAAGTTGGATAAGTCATCTATGGGGAGTCTTGGACAGCTCGCCACCACGTAAAAGTCCAGCTTCAAAGAATTGTCTATCGCGATCAACCTATCCATGGTAAGGTAAGTTGAGGATATCACGTACGCCTCATAACCCTTCCTGCCCGCCAGCTCCTTCAAAGCCTCAACCAGCCGGGGCCTATGCTGCCCAGGCAACCCCCCGGTTATTATCCCCAGCGTTCTCATCGAGGAGTTCTTAACCTTGGAGACAAGGTAAAACCTCTTATGCAGGTGTTTCGAAAACTCACGGGAATAATCCATGATGGACTGTCTGTAAGGATCAATGCTCACGAGAGGCTTTCTCAGGGACAGGTAGGCCCCAAGATGGTGGAACAAGCCGCCAGCGATCAGCAGGTGCGCATCAACCTTTTCGTCAAGAGCGGCAACAGGTGTGTAAATGCACCCGAGAACGGGCTGTTTCACCTCGTAAATCACGAACCCCTTGCCTGACAAGTACTCTCCTACCTGACTACGAATCCTAGCCTCCACGATGGTTGATGAAACAGATACCGCGGCAAACCCTTTGGCTTCAAGATGCTTGGACAGGCTTTCCAAAAACGCAGCGCCCAGTAGCTTGTTAAAGTAGACTGGCAGGTATAGAATCCTTCTCCCAACGCTACCCAGCCCTGTGAAAGGGTATTCGAGATGCCCGATGTGGACGATGCTGTCCGCCCCGAGAGCCTCGGCCTCCCATAAGGGAATATCGCAGGCACCGTACCCTGGGCTTGAGGAGTAGTATACTTCTATGTTGGAAGGGATGCTTTTCCCTACGCAAGAATACAGGGGTTTTAAACCATCTGGCGCGTGGAGAAGTATTTTACACGGCTTCTCCTCGTCGAGAAACCTGTTTAAAAGGTTGAAAGGGATTTCATAATCAATGCACAAATCTTCTCTGAAACAAAATGCTTCATCTCGCTAAGCCGGGGGTAAACCCTCCTTCAAGGGTTGCACAACCACTCTCGTAGGCAGTGGAAGCTTGCTGCCAGCCACTCTTAAAGCATCCTTGCAGGCTTTCAAATGCTCCTTCTTAACCCTCACAACAATCACTTCGTCGCCTGGGAAAACCCTTGCAGCTGTCCCAATGGGTTTGCCGAACGATAGCCTCATGCCATCCTGCAAACGGTCAGCACCAGCGAAAGCCATCATCTTGTTCTCCCTTATAACATGATGCGGATACTTAACAACCTTCAAGTAGAAGTTGTTCTCGCCCGCGGCCGTTGTCAACACTTTCAAAGCCATGACACGGGAAGCTTCCAGAGCGTTATGCCTTATCTGCCCCGGTTCCTCGACTACAAGCTTCACTTCGTAGTCGTAGTCCAGCTTGGGATTCCCCATTTCGAACTTAGAGATCTTCGGCTGCGGCACGCCTGGAATGTACTCTCTCCTAGTGTAAGGCGGGCCGCTGAAGTGCGTGTAGCATCTCGCAGGTCTTAACGGCATGGCTTCCTACCCCTGGAAACCATAATTTTTAACAGGTATTTATATATGACTACTCCCCGGTGCAGAGTAAAAGTTAAAGCATGTGTTAAAACATTAATATCATGAGAACGCGGGGGTGCCCGAGCTTGGCCAAAGGGGGCGGACTCAAGACATGCCCAGGGAGAGATCCGCTGGCATAGGCCTGCGTGGGTTCAAATCCCACCCCCCGCACTCCTAATTGCTTCATGAAGCAAGCGCTGGAGAATACTGCAATCCTTACTACTCCTCTGTACGGCAGAGATGATGGGCTCACGGATCATCTAACTTTTCCTTATTAATAGGAAGTAAGGAATTATTATAGGTAAGTGGTTGAAAATGGTTTTTGAAAACCTTAAAGAATCTATTGCAAAGTTTTTCAGGTCGGAGAAGTATGAGGAAGCCGTGAACGAGTTTATCAAAGACCTGCAGAAGGAGCTTGTAAAATCCGATGTCAACCTAAACCTTGCTCTCGAAATAACGAAGAAGATTAAGGAGAAGGCTTTAACACAGGAGCCTCCGATCGGGGTTTCGAGAAAAGAATGGTTCTTGTCAATCGTTTACGAGGAGCTGGTTAAGCTACTCGGCGGTGATTTAAAACCCTTAGTAAAGCCTGCGAGGAAGCCCTGGATAATAATGCTTGTCGGGCTTCAGGGAAGCGGTAAAACCACCACCGCTGCCAAGCTAGCCTACTTCTACAAGCTCGAGGGGTATAAGGTTGGGCTGGTGGCTGCTGATACTTTCAGGCCGGCCGCGTACGATCAGTTGAAGCAGCTGGGGGAGCAGATAGGTGTCCCGGTTTACGGCGACCCCTCGGTTAAAGATGCTGTGGAGATTGCTACACGAGGTGTGAAATACTTCATAGACAAAGGGTTTGAAGTAGTAATCATTGATACCGCTGGCAGGCATCATAAAGAAGAGGACTTGCTGGAAGAAATGAGGATGATAAGCAGCAGTGTTAAGCCAGACGAGATAATCCTGGTGATCGACGGGTCAATAGGGCAGCAAGCATACAATATTGCGAAAAAGTTTCACGAAACAACCCCTATAGGCTCAATAATCGTAACCAAGCTCGACGGCACGGCGAAGGGTGGTGGAGCGCTCTCAGCTGTTGCCGCAACAGGCGCCCCCATCAAGTTCGTGGGTCTTGGGGAGAAAATCGAGGATTTCGAAGTGTTCAAACCCTCCAAGCTTGTTGGAAGAGTCCTAGGCTACGGCGACATTGAAGGATTGGTTGAAAAAGTTAAGAGGATACAGCTGGAGTTCACCGAGAAGGATGTTGAAGACTTGATGGAGGGGAGGCTTAACATGAGGCTTGTGTACAAGCAACTGGTCAGTCTGAGGAAAATGGGGCCGTTGCGAAAAGTCCTCCAGATGATCCCGGGGCTTGGAGTGAAAATCCCGTTTGAAATAGACCCGAAAGACCTCGAGGTCAAGCTATCCAAGTGGCTTGCAGTGATCAACTCTATGACATACGAGGAGCTTGACAACCCGGAGATCATAGACAAGTCCCGCTTGAAGAGGATTGCCAGAGGCGCGGGCGTCGACACGGAGTATGCGAGAGAACTGCTGAAACAGTATGACATGTTAAAGAAGCTGAGCAAGCAGCTCAGGAAGAGGAAGGATCTTTTAAAGAAGCTTGGAGAAGGATTCAATGTCCAGGATTTACAGGCCCCATAGGATAGTAATGGTGAAGCAGGAGGACCCGTGTAGCTCGGCGGCCGAGCTGAAAAACATTATCCTGTACTCGTTGATCATTAGCCACGGGATAAGGGTTGACACCGACCTGCTTGTTTCAACAGGGAACTTACTGTTCCAGCTCAAGGGCTCGGACCTTAGACACCTGCATGCTCAGGAAGAGAGTATTCTCGGGTTCGTGAGAACGGTTTTCTGCAAGCACTCTCTCCCACCAGGTGTGAGATTGTTTACCACGGGAGCGTCACACCTGCTCATGGAACCCGGTAATGTGCTACTGACAAGTCAGGGTGAGAGAGTTGTTGAAAATCCTCAAGCCATTCCTTTAAGCAAGCACTTTGTGATAGCTAATCCCCGGGAACTCCCCGGTTCTGTATTCAACGGTTTAGAGGGCGTTGTTAAATTACCGGTGAACAATAATTTAGAGTTAATTATTGTAGCGCACTATGTGTTAGACAGAGCGTACGGTGCCTGGGTGAGGAGGCGTGGGAGAATCGAGCATTTCAACCCCGCTAGACTTTAACAAAATCGTAAAAGACGTTGAGAAAACACTGTCTAAGTACCCTTTATGCGACCACTGCTTAGGCAGGCTTTTCGCCAAGTACGGGGTTGGCTTGAGCAATCGTGAAAGAGGGTTTTCGCTTAAAACAATGCTCGGGTTCAAGCTGCATGATGATTACTCGTCGAAGAGGATTGGAGAAGACCGTCTCTATGCCCTGGCTGAGAACAGCGGGGAGCCCTTGACCCGGATGCTCCAGAAGCTTTTCACGCAGAATGTGAGTCCGAGGAAGTGCTTCATCTGCGGTGGGAGGATTAGCGATGAATGGCTGGATTCCCTTGCGGAAGCGGTTTACGAGAAGCTGAGAGAAGCCTCCGTGACACGGTTCGTGATAGGGGTTAGGCTGAGCAGGAAGTTGCGTGAAAAGGAGCTGTCGCTGATTGCTGAAGCAGGTTTCACCAGGGCTGAGTCCTTGAAGAACGAGGTTAAGAGAGAAGTAGGAAAGAGGGTGATGATTAAATACGGGCTGATGCCGGATTTCGAGAAGCCTGAAGCAACTGCGATAGTGAAGCTTGATGAAGACCTCAACCACAAGGTTGAGCTAGTGATAACCCCGGTCCTGCTGAAAGGCGTGTACAATAAGAGAGGGCGCAACATCTCACACGTTCCATGGTTTACGAAGCAGGGTGGGAGGAAATACCCCTTGAGCATTCAAGAATACTTGGAGTCCCGGTTAACGATTCCGTTCAAGGCTAAAAAAGTGAAGATTCATGCCGCCGGGAGAGAAGATGTTGATGCTAGAACGCTTGGCCCAGGCAGGCCGTTGGTGATAGAGATTGTTGAACCACTCGTCAGAAGCTACGATATTGGAAACATTAACGAGCTGATCCGTAGCGATCTCGTTGAGGTAAGAGTTAGTGAGCCAGCTAGTAGGAGGGATATTGAGCTTCTAAAGCAAACCTCCAGGGAGAGGAGGAAAGTCTACAGGCTACTCGTAATCTCACCCACCCCTGTCAGCGAGGCACAGCTGAATGAGCTGGAAGCGTTCTTTAGAAACGTTAGCATCCAGCAGAGAACCCCTATAAGAATCCTAGCCCGTAAGAAGGATGTCCTCAGGGTGAGAAAAGTCTACGAGGTTAGAACAAGGCTGGTCACTTCCACAAGCTTTGAAGCACTGGTATACTGTGATGGAGGCTTATACGTTAAGGAGCTGGTCCACTGTGACCAGGGCAGGACCAACCCCTGCTTCGCAAGCATCCTCAACACCGAGCTGAAGCCTGTTGAGCTGGACGTCCTCTACATCGAGCACTGAAGTTTAAGATAAAGTTAAAAACGGGAGTTTTCAATTCTGTATTAAGAAATGCTGAGAGGAGTTAACAAATGGTTAGAGCTCCAAGAGGCTTACGCCATAGGACCAGGAAGTTGTTGAAGAAGAATGTGAGAGAAAAGGGGAGCGTGCCTCCTCTAAGCCTGCTACTAGTAGAGTATAAGGAGGGAGACGTAGTCCACATTAAGATTAACCCTTCCGTGCACGAGGGGATGCCGCACAGGCGATACCATGGCAGGACAGGTGTCGTGATAGGGAGGAGAGGATTATCCTACATAGTGAAGGTTATGGCTGGGGATAAGGAAAAGATTTTGTTCGTCAGGCCGGAGCATTTAAGGCTGGCCTCGAGCAGCCAGGTCAAACCAATTTAAACTCCTCCACTCATATATAAGTTAGGTGGTGTGATTATTTGAGCGAGATACCTTTGCTCGAGGAGAAGCCCTTAACAAACCCTGAAGCGCTTAATGAGTTGAAGAAAGTAATTGATAGGCTGCAGGCGCAGGGCGTGCCCATACCCCTGTTGCTTACTCGAACCTACGAGTATTTGAAACGCTTTTCCAAAATACCGTATGAGAAGGTGGGCGAGGTCAAGGAGTTTTTAAGGTCGAAAGGTCTCAGGGAAGAATCCATAGTAATGATTGTAAACATATGCCCTAAAACCGTGGATGAGTTGAGGCCTCTTCTAGAGCTCGAGGAGAAAGTCTTGGAAACAGCTGTGGCTGAGGAAATAGTAAACTTTGTAAGCCAATACTGTGTCGAGAACACCGGTAAGTAAGCATCACAAATCATGTTCTAAATGGTGGTTTACATGTCTCTTTTCAGGCCAGATAATCCTAGGCGGCAGGAGCATCCTTGGGAAAACTCGATGATAGTGTTGGATTACATGGAGCTTGGAAACCCTTCAGACCGCCATTACGAGCACAGAAACCAGCCGCTGGTTCAGGGCGTGGGCACCAAGTACTTCACCCTCCTGGAGGCAAACCCCCTGCCAGCTGTCAGGATCGATATCCTGGAGAAGGTGGAGCTTGGATATCCCAGTAAGGTGAAGAGGATTATTCAGATCCACTACGACGATCTCACAAGCATGGCGAAAGCAAACCTGCCCGAGGCCTTGAAGATGATTATAAACGAGAATGAAAAGGTCTTCGTAGAATTCTTCAACATCGCAGACCCTGTTAACATCAGGCTCCACGCTTTAGAACTACTGCCCGGTATTGGTAAGAAAACGATGAGGCTCATACTTGACGAGCGGGCTACTAGGAGGTTTGAAAGCTTCGAAGATATAAGGCAGAGGGTTAAGATTGAGCCGGTCAAGATAATCATTGAGAGATTGTTGAAGGAGTTCATGGGCGGGGAGAAATATTACTTGTTCCTGAAGCCGAGGGAGAGGGACGCGATATATCTAAGATACTTAGAGAGGCTTTACGGTGAAATATTATAGAGCTCCCGGAGCTTGACAGGGCATCGCTTGTCTCATGGACTATTAACACTTTGAAAAGACATGGGATAAGGCCTTCGAAAAAGTTAAGCCAGAACTTCGTGGTAAACCCTAGGCTAATATCCGATATTTTATCGTTAACAAGTAGCGAGGACACTGTAGAGATTGGGTGCGGGATAGGAACCCTCACAATATTCCTGATCAACAGGGTCAGGTCCCTGGCCTGCGTCGAGTATGATGAAAGAATGATCAGAGTCGTCGCCAGCATTGTTAGAAACCCCCGGTTCATACCTGTTAGAGGGGATGCTTTAGCAACAGGGGTTGGAAGACCCCAAGTAGTATCCAACCTGCCCTACCATGTAACATCCGACATGCTCATAATGATTGCAAGGGATAATTCTGTTTCAAAGGCTGTTCTCACCCTTCAAAAAGAGGTTGGGGATAGGCTGGTCGCCAAGCCCGGTTCAGAATCCTACGGAAGGCTCAGCGTGATAGTGCAACTACTCTTCAATTTAAGAGTTGCAGGAGTCTACCATCTTGGGTCGTTTATCCCGCGGCCTAAGGTAGCGTCAAGCCTGCTCCTGCTTGAACGCAGGAGAACCTATGATAGGGTGGTTGAAAAGGTTGAGCATGTGACAAGGGCTTTGTTCAGCCAACGGAGAAGAAATGCTAGGAGGGTTGCAGAGTCCCGCCTAAGCCTTAGCGCCGAGGTTTTAAACAGGATTATCCCATCTGATAAAAGGGTTTTCGAGCTAGAGCCCGAGGTGTTCCTCGCATTAGCGGAAGAATTAGCGAGTACATAGTTGGAGAACTGAGAATCATCGCTCACGGAAACGTTTATAAGCCGAGCGATGACACCTGGCTACTTATCAACCTGGTAGATGAGGTAAAGCCAAGTGGAAGAGTCTGCGTCGACCTGGGCTCAGGGACAGGTGTGGTGGGTTCTCACCTGGTTTCACAAGGTTATTGCCAGCTAGCCGTGCTCGTGGACGTGGTGGAGGATGCGCTGATATCTAGCAGGGACACTGTAGAGGCTAACAACCTGTCCAGCAGAGGCATTGTGATCACCAGTGTTGAAGCCCTTAACGACGGCTCCGTGGACATGGTAGTGAGCAATCCTCCCTATCTCCCAGCATACGATCCCGGCAAGATAGATATCGCTACTGAGGGAGGTGTGAAAGGCTATGAGACGGTGACCTACTTCATCAGGGAGTCCTCCAGGATTTTAAAACAAGGTGGTTTCCTATTCCTGGTCTACTCCTCGCTAACCGGAGAGGAGGCTGTTGAGTCCCTGCTTGCGGAGAACGGTTTCGAAAAGATCAAAACGGCTGTTTCAAAATTCTTTTATGAAGAAATAAAGGTTGTTTACTGTAGGAGAAAGGGGCAGGCTAAATGATTAGGGTTGTGCTCGTAGGCATAGAGGGTGCTTACAACCTCGGCGTGATCTCAAGGACGTGTGTTAACTTTAAAGTGAATGAGCTCTACCTTGTCAACCCGTCAGCATCGGTAGAGGAGGCATTACTGTACTCTGCGAAGGGAAGGGAATTCCTGGAGAAAGCCGTCGTTGTCAGCTCGCTTGACGAAGCTCTTAAAGGAGTTGACGCATCCGTGGCGACAAGCGCTAAAGGGTATTCACCGGGCGACGTGCTCAGGCAAGCCATTGATATCGAGACCTTCACCTCCCAAATAGCCCCCAGGATAGGGAGAATGGCTCTTGTCTTCGGCAGGGAGAGCACAGGGTTGACTAGAGAGGAGCTTGCTAAGACGGATTTCATTGTTTCAATACCGGGCAACCCGGAATACCCTGTTTTAAACGTTAGCCAAGCAGTAGCAATCTTCCTGTGGGAGCTGTGGAAGATTCGCAGGGAGCAATCCCTAAACATAGCCCCTTCCGCCCCTCGCGAGGAGGTTGAGGCCCTTATATCCCTGGTTGACAATATTTCGTCGGCAATTATTTCCACGCCGGAGAAGGCTAGGAGAGCGGGGCTTGTGTGGAGGAGGATTCTGCACAGGGCGAGGCCCACGACTTACGAGGCGCGTGTTTTAAAATACTGGCTTTACAGGGTCAGGAGCAAGCTTGGCGGGGGCTAACGGGGAAGGATGTGCGGGAAACTACTTAGGTAGAATCCTGGTGCCAGGGTTTAAACCGTTAAGCGATTCAAATATTTTCTCAGGGTTTTTGAAGAATATCAAGCGTATCTCAATCCCGCTCCTAACCGCCATGTCGAGAGCCTTATCATCGATCAAAGCGTACTCTCCAGGCAGTTGCTTCTGCGCAAGGATTTCCTTGAGACGGGTTGCGGTTATTTCTTTAAAAGGCTGGGCATCACTATGCTTCGCCGGATCCTTGTCGTAGACGTAATCTATTGCTGAGAAGTAGTAGAGGACGCGTGCGCCCACAGCTTCTGCTGATTGAACAGCCACAGAGGCTGTGGACTGCCCGGGTATGAGCCCGCCTGCCACCAGGACATTGCTGTAGGGTAGTGCTGAGAGAAGCTCGTTGAGCGATTCATAAGGCTTAGGGTAGGCCCTCCCCTCCATGCTCGCGATGAGTAAGAGAGCGTTGAGCCTGGATACGTCTATCCCGATCAGGTCCAGCCAGTAGTTCGAGGTCACTCCAATGTTCTTAGCCATATCAATATAGTGTCTTGCTAAACGTCCCCCGCCTGTTATAACGATGAGCTTGTACTTCTCCGACAGCGTCTTCAAAATGCTAACATACTTCTCGATCAACCCTGATCCTTCGTCGAAAGCCTTCCCAGTTATCTTCAACACCAGTGTGTTCAAAACAATCATCTCCAAATCCTCATATAGTACGGACTTTATTTTATAAGTAATTCCTTAACTATGATTATCACTAGTGCATGGTGGAACTGTTTGTGCGGAATCATTGGAGCCTGCCTGAGCAACCGGGTCTGCAGGGAGCTCGTAATTGGTGAAATAGTTTTCAACGGCCTGCTCAGGCTGGAGTACAGGGGTTATGACTCGGCAGGAGTAGCGGTTATAGGGGATCGACTCCTGGTTAGGAAAGGCAAGGGGAAGCTGAGAGAGCTGGATGCGAAGCTGGGTTTCAAAGGGCTACACGGCTGCGTGGGCATAGGGCATACTAGGTGGGCTACTCACGGAGTCCCCGACGATGTTAACGCGCACCCTCATGTTGACTGTAAAGGCGTGTTCGCAGTAGTGCACAATGGGGTTTTAGAAAACTTCGTGGAGCTTAAGAGAATGCTACAGAACAAGGGGCACGTGTTTGTAAGCGATACTGATACCGAGGTTATCCCGCACCTTGTAGAAGAATACTACCGTGAGACAGGGGATGTTTTCGAATCCTTCAAGCAAGCAGTGAAAGCTTTGAAGGGAACCTACGCTATCCTGCTGATAACGCCTCTCGAACCATTCAAAATTTTCTTCGCCAAGAAGGATAGTCCCTTGATAATTGGCCTCGGTGTAGGATTCAACCTCCTGGCCAGCGACATACCTGCAGTCCTCCCCCACACCCGCAAGGTGGTGGCGTTAAGGGATAACTGGGCGGGTTTCATCACCCCTAGCGAAGCTTACGTGGAGGACCTTGCAACCGGTAAGCCGGTCGAGCTCGCGGAGTATGTTAGGATTGTCGAGTGGAGTCTTAGTGAAGCCGAGAAATCCGGGTACCCCCACTTCATGCTCAAGGAGATTCACGAGCAGCCGAGAGCTGTTATGGAAACCCTCCACGGGGCCCTGCACGACCAACTAATCCCTGAAGCCGTTGAACTGCTGGCGAATGCTGAGAAAGTCTATGTTACAGGGGCTGGCACTAGTTTCCACGCTGCTGAACACTTCTCGATAACCGGGACAAGGCTCGCCGGCAAACCCATCATAAGCTTTATTTCAAGCGAGTACGACACCTACCTTCCCGCGGCGGGAGAGGGAGATGTCTTAATCGTGGTAAGCCAGAGCGGGGAGACAATGGACTCGTTAAAGGCTTTAAGAGCTTTCAAGAGAAAAGGCGTTAGAATAATCTCCGTAAGCAACGTGATCGATTCAGCAATCCCCCGGGAAAGCCATGTAACGCTTTACACGCGTGCAGGCCCCGAGATAGGCGTGGCCGCGACTAAGACTTTCACAACCCAGACAACCCTCTTAACCTATCTCGCTGTGCGGCTTGGGGAAGCCACGGGTCAACTAGACGCTGGCGAGAGGGAGGGAATACTTGGAAGCATTATCTCGGCAGGCGAACTGGTTAAGAAGGCTCTGGAGGACACTGGGGAGCGAGCTAAGAAGCTGGCCAGCACAATCTCCCGCTCCAGCAGCGCATACTATCTGAGCAGGGGGGTTGGTGTCCCGGTTGCCAAGGAGGGTGCTTTGAAGATTAAGGAGATAGCATATATTCATGCAGAATCCTATCCAGCGGGCGAGTCGAAACATGGCCCTATAGCCCTGGTTGAGAAATCCTTCCCCGTAGTCTTCGTAATACCGAACGACACCTACCTTGAAACCCTGCTGTTAGGGAATATTGAGGAGATGAAGGCTCGTGGAGCATTCACTGTCGGCGTGGGACCTGAAGGCTCAAAAGCCGTGGAGCTTTTAAACGACTACATACCCGTGCCGCGGGCACACTGGGCTTTAACCCCTCTCACCCACACAATACCCCTCCAGCTTCTAGCATACTACGCTGCTGTTGAGAAAGGGTTTGACCCTGATAAGCCTAGGAATCTTGCTAAAACCGTTACGGTGGAGTAGTTTCAAGCCAGTGTGTCCAGGAAGAGCATTGTCACAAACCCTGTTACAAACCCCATTGTCGCAACGTCTTCATGGTCATACTTATGCGTCTCAGGGATCACCTCGTCGCTCACAACATAGACCATTGCCCCAGCGGCCAGCGCGAGTATGAACGGTATTAACCCCTGGCTTACCTCTATGAGCAACCCGGTTAGGATGCTTGCAAGTGTTTCACTGAACCCGGATAAAACCGCTATCGAGAAGGCTTTAAACCTGCTCCCTGTTAAACTTATCAGCGGGTATGATACTGCGAACCCCTCTGGCACATCCTGAATGGCTATGGCTATTGACAAGGCCAATCCTTTCTCGAAGACGAGGGCGGAGCCGGCTCCGACAGCCATTCCTTCAGGTATGTTGTGAATGAGCAGGGCGAAAACCATTAGGTAGAGTGCTTTAACCCTTCCCTTGTACCTGGCAGGGCCTTCAAACCTCTTCTGCAAGTGCTCGTGCGGGGTTAGCTTATCAACGATGAATATCATTACCACCCCGGTTATCAAGCCGGCTAACGCTACGTAGATGCTGGATAACTCTATGGATGGTATTAGCAGGCTTGTGAAAGAAGCTACCAGCATCAATCCTGCCGCGAAGCCTAGGCCGAAATCCATGTACAAGTCTCTTGAGTGGGGTGTTAAAACCCCTATTAACCCTCCAATGCTGGTTCCCAGGGCCGGGATCAACCCGAAAAGTATGCTCCTTCCAAGAGCGTCTGCTTCTAAAAACATTACCCTCCCTACCAGCGCTTAATCCTTATCTTAACGTTTTTAGCTTCCAAGAACTCCTGGAATCCTTGCTTATGCTCGCTCATGTTCTCCAAGGGCTGTACGCCAGGCTTAACCAGCCGCTTCGCCGCCAGGTATGAAGCATACGCGTGAACCAGGGCTGTGAAGAAGGGTGTTGCCGGGTTCTCCACCGTCCCCTGTAAAACCGCTGTTTCAACATACCTTCCCCCGCCAATCCCTGTTGCCTCCACGTGGAGGATTGCTACATCGTTAACATCCGCCTTCAGCCTTGTCTCGAAGATTTTAGCGAGAACCCTCACCGGCTGCACCCTGGTGTTGTCGATTTCCAAGTAATCCTCGCTCATCAAACCCAGGTCTCTCAGGAACTTCATATAGCCTATGTGCCCAGGCCATCTCAGAGTAACCTCTCTCATGTTCCGCGCCCTAATGTTTCTCAACAGGGTTCTCAAGCCGTCTGACACGAATCCTTCAAGCCTTCCAACACCTTCAACATCTACCGTGATGGTCTCGGATAACGGGTCCACTGCTACGAGCTCTCCGTTGCGGATAATTCTCGCAGGCCTCTTATACTCCTCGATGAGGTCAAAGGGGTTCCATGTTACAACGTAGCCTAGAGGGGGGATGGGGTAGCTGGGGATTCCTCCAACCATTATGTCGATGCTTTCCAGCCCTCCCAGCTCCTTTTCCACGTATCCTGCGATCAAGTTGCTGTAGCCCGGGGCGAACCCGGCGTCAGGTACGAACACGCTTCCACACTTCTCCACTACAGGCTCGAGCAGGTAGGGGTCTTCCCTGGTGAATGAAACATCCACGATATCAACGCATTCCTCAGCCAGGGTTTTCAGGATCGGGAAGGCTGTGGAGGAGGGGAGTGCTGTTACGAATAAGTCCGACTTTCTCGCAAGCTCTTTCAAAACGTCCTGCGAGTAGACATGGAACACTGTCCTGCCGAGGGCTTCAGCCAAGGGCTTGACCCCTGGGTTTGCGTCAACAGCGTTGAAGCTTGCGTCAGGGAGCAGTTCATGCAATAGTTTAAGCGTCCTATACCCGACTCTTCCAAGCCCGAGGACTGTTACCTCGCTCATAAGCCTCTCCAAGCATATTAATTGTTGCTTGAAAATAATAACCTCTTGGGAACGGTGTCCTCTATCATGGCCGAGTTCAGAATAGAGGTCAAGCCTATTGGGGTAGTCCACGTTGAAGCAGGTGATGAGGAGGTTAAGAAGAGCGTTAACGGGGTTCCAGGGGTTGTTGAAATATTCCCCGAGTACGAGCAAGGCTTGAAAGGGCTGGAAGGCTTCTCGCACATAATCCTTGTAACATTCCTGCATAAGATTAGTGATCGAGACAGGGAAACACTGCTGGTTAAGCCACGGAGGCTTGTCAAATATGGTTTCACACTGGAAGAACTACCGTTAATAGGGGTTTTCGCAACCGACTCCCCTCACCGTCCAAACCCGATCGGGGTTTCAATAGTCGAGCTGGCTAGAGTTGAAGGCAGGTTTCTACATGTCAAGGGGTTGGACGTGTTCAACGGAACCCCTGTGCTGGATTTGAAGCCCTACACGCCCGGCAGGGTTGTGCGGGAGGTTAGGCTACCGGAATGGTATGCTAGCCTGCTGGAGAAGGCGAGGAGGGTTGAGCCCGGGCTGAGCGACCTGTAACCTATTTAAGACCCCGGGATAAAGGTTAGCGTGGAGACAAATGGGTATCATAGCATCCAAGCTCGCGGTTCCCGGTGGTGGAGGCTTGCAGATTAGAGTTGAGTATAAGAAGGGCGGGGCGAGGGTGGATGTTTTCGGCGCCTTCTTCGAATCATACGTTACCATCCCGGACAGGGTTTTGATAGATGGGAAGACTATTATGCCGGAGCCGGACAGCGATATTATATTTTTTATTGACGCTGTAACGTTGAAAATAACTAAGTCTAAGAATATGCCACCGTTAATAGAGATTACTACAGCGTCGAAAACAAGAGCTTGAAAACAAGTTTTAAACAACAGTGCTTGAAATAGCACTTAGTTATGAATTATTGTCTTAAAGAAAAAGTATTAAACAATGTTGGAAAAACCTGCAGTATTACCTGAAATTCTTGATCTAGTAGGTTTCTGGGTAAACCACCTATATATACTTCACAAGCCCCGGGGAGGTTTGAGGAGGGAAAGTATTATCCCTATGTTTTCACACACTTACTTTTGAAGCATGATTCTTTCATGATTAAGTTAACAGTAAACTGTTTCAGAAATAATTTATGGAGGCCAGAGCATTGTTAAAGAATCATGCGTATTACCGCCCCAGCCCGATCTAGAAGGGTTTTACCGAAACCACCTAGCCCGTTTCACGTTCAGACTCATGGGTTAGTTTTGAAGGTATTAGCATGGTGCCTACCTGGGTATCCCGGCGCCTGCGGGTGTTGTAGGGTTGCGGGCCCGATACGGGTTTCTTTGTATTAAGGAAGATTCGGCGATCACTGATCAACCTGTTCCCCCGTTGAAAAACAAGCGGAGGATTCAGCGAGGAGATCACTGGTTAACTTGACCCCGGTTAAGTTAATTAGCGATTAACTACCCTATTTGATCACGTTACAGTATCCATAAGATTAAACATGTTTGAAGAATATGCACATTGTTTAAAAAAACAGGTCCAAACCGTGCCCGCACAGCGGAAGCATAGGGATTATGGGAATGTTTTTGTATAACACGAAGGCGGGATGAGGTATTTAAACATAAACCCTTAATTAAAACAGTTTTGGTGAACCCGCCGTGATTACTGAACAGGACGCGGTAAAAAACGCTGTGAAAACAGCCGCGGAGTTAATGGTGGCGTCAGCAAAGACGGCTCCAAAGGCTAGGGGAGTTGACAACATTGTAACACTAGTGCTCGATTCGAAAGAGGAGTTGGAGAAGCTGGCCTCGAAAATGGAGGAGCTTGCCCCTGAGTACGGGGATTTCTTCAGGAGAGATGCTCAAAATGTTAGAAACAGCCTAGCGGTCGTCCTGATAGGGTGCAGTATTTCAAACCTACAGTTAAACAAGCCTAGTAAATGGATTCTGGATCCCGATATTGTTAATTCACTGGTTAATCTTGGAATAGCAATAGGATCAGCTGTTAAAACAGCAAGCTTGCTCAACATAGACAACAGGGTAATGTTCACCATAGGTGTTGCAGCCCAGGAGCTCGGGTTGCTGAAGGCAGACGTAGTGTACGGCATCCCATTGTCCGTTACGGGGAAGAACATATTCTTCGACAGGAAGTGGCCTCCTAAATAACAAATCTGCTTCGTAACAAGCATGAGGGGTTCTCATGTGGAGAAAAATAGCTTTAATACTCCTGCTCTCATTCACCCTGTCAACCCTAATCTCCTACTATGCAGCAATCCCTAACACCCCTATTGGCTCCGAGATAGTCGAGTACTGGAGAGCGGTTACTGGGAACAGGGATAGCATTAATGATTTATCAAGTATTTTCAAGCAATCCGTTTCCCTAGGGCTTTTCCTAGCCGTTATAGGGTTGACAATACTGTCTATGGAGTACCGCTACTATGCTGTTTTCCTTGGAATATCCCTGGTAACAATCCTCGGCATAGTGCCTCCTCAAAACATGATCACAGGTGTGGAGTGGAATCTAATCTTATTCCTCATAGGTAGCATGACATTAGCCTTCATCCTCAAATCCCTGGGTGTTTTCGAGTATCTCGCGATCAAAATACTCGAATTCTCAAACGGCTCGGTCAACAGACTCTTCTTTACACTCTTATTCTTCGCCTGGTTTCTATCAATGATTGTTGATGAGGCAACCAGCATTGTCTACGTGATCTTTCTAGTGTTCGAGATAAAAAGACTCACACGCCAGGACGTGTATATGCTTGCAGTGGCCACGGTTTTAGCAACCAATACTGGTAGCATGGCACTACCGGTTGGAAACCCTATTGGAATATACTTGTCTTTCACGGCACAGCTCTCCGTTAAAGACTTCTTGTCGAAATCACTGCCTTTATCATTTATTCTCTTAATAGTTATTTACACTACCATCTATATTTTAAACAAGAACTACCTTAGAACCCTGGCAAACGAGCTTAGTGAGAATAAGGTTAGGAAGAGAATAGAAGCATACTATTCCAACATACGCAGGGAGGACCTTAGGAAGGTTAAAATGGGAGCGTTGCTCATACTGGTATTCCTTGCAATAGTGTCCACGGTTGACTTCACCGCAGAGATCCTAACAAGCTTCTCCGGTAGCGAGATCCAGCCGCACTCCCTCCTCTCCTTCATACCGTATACTTTAATATTGGTCGCGGGGTTAGTCTACGGCCCTGAAAAACTGGAGCACGCTATAACAAGAGGAGTTGAATGGCCTTCAATACTGTTCTTCATATCGCTCTTCATGCTCGGTTTCTCCCTCCTATACACCGGGATTGCTTCCAAACTAGCCTACCTAATCATCGAGGCAGGGATGCCAACGAGCGGCGAGGGCCCAGGGATACTGGGGGAGTTGATGCTAGTATTCTCGGCAATTCTAAGCAGCCTACTAGACAATTTAAGCGTGATAGTGGCGGCAACACCGATTGTTAAAACCATAGAAGCATTATTTTCAACGAAGAAAATCTACTGGAGCCTACTATACGGGAGCGTATTAGGAGGCAACTTCACTCCGATCGGTTCCACAGCCAACATAGTGGCTATTGGGCTTCTTGATAGAGAGAACATCAAGATTACATGGGGGTCCTGGTTGAAAATAGCGTTAATCCCCACGATCATCCAGATTTCAATAGCCTTAGGATGGAGCATTGGTATCATTTAAACATGCATCCCCGAGATACTGGTTCAAATATTTTATGCAAAACTTTTCACATGATCTAAAAACTGCAATGTGTAAAACGACATGGCTCACCCTATGTCTCCCTCACGCTGAAGGCCCCTGTAGCTTGAAAAAGACTTTTTATTGAACGTTCAACAAGTCTTAACAATCCTCCTCTCGATTACTCCTCACTGGTGGTTTTTAAATGAAGCTAGTCGACGGGTATGTATTCCTCGGAAAGCTCAGGAACCTGATCTACGAGTTGCTCGAGGCAAGGGATAGAGCCGTAGAGGAGGGATTAGTAGTAGAGAACGCGACACCCCTCGTTAAATACGGCTTTATCTCGATGCTGAAAGGCGGAGTTATCATGGACGTTACATGCCCGGAGCAGGCGAGAATAGCCGAGGAAAGCGGTGCAGTGGGCGTGATGGTTTTAGACAAGTTACCATACGATGTGAGAATGGCGGGCGGTGTCGCGAGAACAGCCGATTTAAAAGTCATAGAGAGCGTTATGGATGCGATAACCATCCCTGTATCTGCAAAGTGCAGGATAGGACATGAAGAGGAGGCCAGGCTACTCGAAGAGCTAGGGGTGGACTTGATAGATGAAAGCGAGGTTTTAACTCCCGTTGACGAGAAGGCACACATCAACAAGTGGAGGTTTAAAACGCCCTTTGTGAACGGGGCGCGAAGCCTGCCCGAAGCCCTTAGAAGAATCTATGAAGGAGTTTCAATGATTAGAACGAAGGGAGAGCCTGGAACAGGCAACGTGGCAGAGGCCGTCAGGCACATGAAAATGGTAAATAGGTGTATCTCCTTATTGAGGGGGTACTACATTGAGGGCGACTATGAGGCGATATGGATTTATTCCAAGGAAAACAAGGTGCCATACGAATTGGCCCTCCTCACCGCAAAACTCGGCAGACTACCAGTGGTGAATTTCGCGGCGGGAGGAATAGCCCCCCCAGCCGATGCAGCGCTCATGATGTGGCTCGGGGCGGACGGTGTGTTCGTGGGATCGGGTATATTCAAGAGTAGCGATCCAGCTACAAGGGCAAGAGCTATCGTGCTTGCCACGGCCTTCTACGACGACCCAGAAACCGTTGTCGAAGCGCAGAAAATGGTGTCTGAGAAGAATGCGATGCTGGGCATTGACATTAGGACTTTGAAGCCAGAGCAATTGATGCAGGTGAGAGGTGAGTAGCCGTGAAGATGGGTGTATTAGCTCTTCAAGGCGACTACCTGGAGCATGCGCAGTTGCTGAAAGAGCTCGGTGTTGAAGCGGTCTACGTTAAGAGGAGCGAGCAATTGAGAGAAGTCAAAGCATTGATCATACCCGGTGGTGAATCGACAACCATTGGGAATCTGATATCGCAAATGGGACTCTCGCAGGCCATAGTAAAATATGCAGAAGAAGGGAATCCGGTACTGGGGACTTGTGCAGGGGCAATAATCCTGGCCAAGAAAGTAATCGACAGAGTGGTTAGTGAGACGGGCCAGTTCACGCTTGGATTAATGAATATAGCGGTGACGAGAAACGCGTTTGGAAGACAGAACGAGTCTTTCGAAGCAACGGTATACATAGAAGACATTGGCGAGGTTAGAGCCGCGTTCATAAGGGCACCTGTTATATCGGATGCTTGGAGCCCGGCGAAAATAACGGGCTACATAGATCACCCAGCAATTGGAAGAGTGGGCGTAGCTGCAAAGCAGGGCAGGATAATCGCTATTTCGTTCCACCCTGAGATCACCGGGGACAAGCAAATATACGAGTACCTAATAAGCCTCGCCAAGAAATAGGAAGACATGGGTTTGTTTTTGCAACAACACAAGGTAAAATGCAGTGTTTGTGGCCGAGAGCTTGGAGAGAATGAGTACTTAACTAGTTGCCTTTTTTGCGGAGGCATACCTATAATAGAATATGAAGCCCCCGTTTTCAAAGTCGACGAATCAAAACCCGGCATACTGAGGTATGGCAGCCTCCTCCCCCAGATGCGCGTCGCGTCCACTCGTGGAGAGGGCTTAACGCCGATCATGGAGCTCGACGGAGTCCTCGTTAAAAACGAACGGTTTAACCCAACGGGTAGCTACGCGGATAGAGCCTCCGCCCTTATTTCAAGCCACATCGCATCCAGTGGGATTAGGAGAATAAAGGTACGATACGAGCCCGGCTTCACAAGGTCTCTTTCATACTACCTTCCTCGCGGGGTAAGAGCACACTACTGCGTTGAAAAACCGCTTGAAATAGACATTGATGACTTATTCGAGCTGGCTAACCGGGGAGAGCTCTCAGCGTGTGGAAACAGCGTGGGGGTCCCCGTTGAGTACACTAGCGCGTTGACAGTAGAGGGCTTGAAGACGATTGTCTTCGAAATATATGAGAAGAGGGTTAACGTTGAATACATTGTCGTCCCTGCAATGACCGGTGTTCTAGCGTTTTCCCTCGCGAAAGGACTAAGCGAATTAGAGAGGAGTGAGCTAGCAATAGACTTGAAAGTGATTGCAGTATTCCCGGAAGGCGCTGTAATCCCCGACTTCTTGAAAAACATGGATCGGGTAGAGATCGTAAGGGCCTCCAGTGAAGACGCCCTAGACTCCTTTAATTACCTCCTTAAAAAAGGAATATACACGGTGCCCCTCTCTGCAATGGGGTTCCAAGTAGCGAAGATTATTCAGGGTTCAATCGCTGTATTAACCATCGGCTACAAGCCTAGATCGAGGAGAAGGAGAAGCAGGCTTGCTGAGGAGGTGTTGAAGACCCTCGAGAAACTAGACAGGGCAACAGCTTACGAAATATGGAGGAATAACCCCGAGTCCTCTCTAAGAGGGATTTACAAAGCCATTAAATCTCTCATGAGAGAAGGCCTGGTGTGCGAGGAACCTATGAGCAGGGGCAGGCGTAAAATAATTCTCTATAGACTGTGCTCGTGAGTCAGGGTTTTTCTGAACTCGGCATAATTATCTTGCCAGGTGTAGTCACTGTTATTATCGCATATCCCTTCATGTGGTGGAGCCTTATGCTCCTTAATGTAAACTGTGTGGCCTGGATGCGCGAGGAAAACCCGCTTATCTCTACGGCGAGAGAGTGTACATTATACTGAGCTTAACAGCTAAAACTATACTTGCATGGCTTGTGTTCATAGGAGTGTTCGCACCGTTTTAAAACCTTGCTATAGTTCTTTTTTCGAACCCAACTCCTCACGTGTTTCAACATTTTTAAGAGAGAAAATCTGTTTCTGAAAAACAAGCGTGGTTAAGGGTTTGGGAATTGCTCTGTGTTAAAATACTTCCTGATAATGCTGAGAAATGCTTCAGTGTTGAGAAAACGATTTTGAAAAACCTGATAGAGTGGTTGAAGGAGGATATAGAGGGGTACAGCATCCTCGTTCTCGTCAACGATAAACTCGTTGAAAACTATGATGTGGAAGTCACAAGCGCGGATAGAGTTGTGGTGGTGAAGGAAAATATAGGGGGATAACGTAATACTGAATAAAGGTGGGGCTTTTGAAAATAACAGTGGTCTTCCTTGGAAGAGCCAGCGAGTTCTCCCAGAAATCAATAATAACGGTAGAACTACCTGAGAACGCAACGCTCTACGATCTGTTGAAAAAACTTGGTGAAACGGTTAACCCGAGGATCTTCACCAAGTTCCTTGAAGGCCAGTTTGTGTTTGTAACATATGTGAACGATACCCCAACCATCTCGCTCACCACCCCGTTAAGAGATGGCGACAGGGTGTCGCTGATAACTCCGGAAATGGGTGGTTGAAAACTCTATTCATGACATACTTGGCATTCAAACTTCTTAATCTCAACTATTTCCATGCTGTTTGTTTTAGCATTGAACAAGGCTAGTTTATTAATCAATGGCTCTCCCACACCGAGAATTATCTTGACAACCTCATTAACCTCTAACAACCCTAACAAGCCTGGTATATGACCCATAACTATCACTGGCTTCTTCTCCGTCTTATCAACCCCTTGGAACAGGCATCTTAAACAAGGGGTTTTACCGGGAATTATCGTGGTTACCTGACCGTAGAATTCGCCGACCCCTGCGTGAACCAGGGGTTTTCCAAGCCTCCAGCAAGCCTTGTCCAAAATAAATCTGGTCTCCCAATTGTCCAACGCGTCTACAACGACGTCAACGCTTTTCACATAGTCGTCTATTATTTCCTCGGTAATCCTCGCATGAACCGGTGTTATCTCGACATTAGGGTTGAGTTTTTTCAGCTTGTGGTAGGCAACGGTTAC
Source organism: Thermosphaera sp. (assembly GCF_059755995.1). Lineage (NCBI taxonomy): Archaea > Thermoproteati > Thermoproteota > Thermoprotei > Desulfurococcales > Desulfurococcaceae > Thermosphaera > Thermosphaera sp. The sequence goes on from NZ_DBOUKL010000011.1 coordinate 32,679, forward strand.
TTTTGGCTTACCTATGTCATCAACCGTGTAGAGGATTTGTCTTTGAAGATTGCTCAACTCCACTAATCCTTCATCTATAACGATTATCCTGCCAACACCCATGGCAACTAGGTAGTGTAAGACAGCTGATCCCAACCCCCCGGCTCCCGCAACCAGGATGCTCGAGTTTTTAAGCCTTAGCTGGCCCTCAACCCCGATCACGGGAATCTGCCTACTATACCTCTCAAGCTCCTCTGGACTGAGCGTACCCGTCACCCCTCTCAACCCCTACCCTCCCGACTTGACCGTGAAAACCGTTACCGCCTCCCCGTCAACAACCTCGTCATCATCGACGAGTATTTCACCATCCTTTAGAACGACGTACTCGGTAGGGTTCAGCCCTAGTTTTGCGAGCAGGTCTTTAACCCTGATCCTGGATACTTCAACAATCCTCGGCTCCCTCTCACCCGTTATATTTACCTTAACAGGCATGACCTGTCACTCTCAACTACTGAATTATCCAGGCCTCTCGTAAAAAGGTATCCTGCCATCGTGATAATCCCTTATAATAGCCCTCGCAGCCTCCTCTATCAATGGCTCCTTAGTGGTCTTGTAGAACCATCCCCTCTTAACAGCGTATTGTTCGAGAATGCTTAGTGGATCCTGTGTCTCAATACCGTAGGCTATGGCGAATGCTTCCTTATTGTAGCTCAGAATCTTCTTTATTAGCTCAATCGCAGGGTTTACCGGATCCTCCAGCTTCTCCGGCGGATATCCTCTTAAAACTCTCTCCAAATCCCCTCCCTCCACAGGTATTACACCAGGAGTGTCGATCATGTAGATGTCCTCGTCAATCCTGTAGAGTTGGAAGCTCCTGGTGTAGCCTGGGCTTCCAGGGTAGGGGCTGGTTGGGGCTGAGTGGCGTCCTTTCAACGCGTTGATTATTGAGGACTTACCCACCTTTGGATACCCCGCTACAGCGACCGTTACAGGGAACTCCCTGGCCAAGTGCTTGATTGTTCGGCGAAGCCTTAGAGTGCCCATGTGCCTGGTTGCAGCAATATAGACCACGTGGTAGCCCCTGGTCTTGAAAAACTCTTTCCACTCGTCGGCAACATCCCTGGGTATCAGATCGCTCTTGTTGAGGACGAGGAGCAGTTGCTTACCGTGCCTAGCCGTCACCGCCTCGAGCCTCCTGCTGAAGGTCTCTAAGGGCGTCCTAGCGTCAAGAACCATTAGCACGATGTCTGCCTTGGAAACCATTCTCTCAAGCTCGCTCCATGATGCTAGTTTAAAAACCGTTGCCATCACCCCCGTAATTGTTAAACCTGTCCAAGGCTTCCGCGGGGATTTGCTCAAGCCAGTTAATCCTCAAGCCTGGTTCGAACCGGGCCTCTCCCTTCACGACCGCCAAGACTTCGTCGAGTACTTCTCCAACGCTCTTCCCGGAAACATCCAGCTCGTAAACCCTGTTGCCCCCGAAGGCTTCTAAAGCGTTCACTGAAACCGTCCCGAGTATCTCAGCCATAACGTTCTCGTTAACCTTCTCCCTCCCCCAACCCCTCTCTAAGAGCCTCTTCTCAAGCTCGAAAGGGTTGAGCCTTAGAACAACAACCTTGTCCACGATATCAGGGTCAATTATCTCCGGGTAGTGAGTATCTATGACGACGTAGCCCTCCCTGTTCTCAACAATACTCCTAACCTTGGAGGCAACAGCCTCCTCATCGATAACGTATGTCTTCCTTGAAGCATCGTACTCTAGGATGAGGTTGTTCTCGAGGGCAAGCTTTGACAGGTCGATGGCTTCCGTGTTTAAAACTCTCGCGAGCTCCCTGGCCAGAGTCGACTTGCCCGTTCCCGGCACGCCCGCGATCACAATAGCTTTGCCCATGATTAAACACTTGAATAAGGAATTTGTAAAACCCTTATTTATCCTCCCCAAGCGGTCTGGATACGTTTTTAATTCCCCCGTGCTATAACATGTTTATAGATGGCTGGTGAATGGTTTGACACAGACAATGTTGAAGAAGCCTGGCGAGATATCTTACTCCTTGCCTAAGATAAGGCAGGGAGAGGAGGTTTTATCACTCACGTTAAGCGTGTGCCCATACTGCTACAGGGAGTTGGCAGCCGTCATTGTCGAGAGAGACGGCAAGGTCTACATTAGAAGAGTGTGCCCGGAGCATGGGGATATCGAGGAGCTCTACTACGGGGATGTAGCCTTCTATAAGAAGGTGACAGGCTGGCATGAGGAGGGGCGTGGAGCCCGCCACGTTTATACCCAAGTATCAACCCTCTGCCCCTTCAACTGCGGCCTCTGCCCAATGCATAAGAACCACACTGCGCTAGTAAACATGGTTATAACCAATAGGTGTAACCTGAGTTGCTGGTATTGTTTCTTCTATGCAGAAGCCTCTGGGTACGTTTACGAGCCAAGCCTTGAACAGATAAGAGACATGGTGAGAAGCATTAAGAAGCAAGGAGTAACAGTTGCGATACAGCTGACGGGCGGTGAGCCCCTGCTAAGGGATGACCTAATAGACATTGTCAAGCTTTTAAGGAATGAAGGGGTTAGGCACATCCAGTTGAACACCAACGGGATAAAATTCGCGGAGCTATACCTCGAAGACCCGGCTAAAGCCATAGAGTACGCCAGGGCTCTCAGAAGCAACGGAGTCAACACAGTCTACCTTAGCTTCGACGGAGTATCACCAGTGGTGAACTGGAAAAACCACTGGGAGATCCCATACATTTTCGAAACCTTCAGGAAAGCCGGATTAACCAGCGTTGTCCTGGTGCCCACAGTCATAAAAGGCGTGAACACCCACGAGCTAGGAGCCATATTGAAGTTTGCGGGGAGAAACATGGATGTTGTAAGGGCTGTGAACTTCCAGCCCGTAAGCCTCACGGGCTATATGAAGAAACATGAGAGGGAGAAATACCGTATCACAATACCTGACGTTGTCAAGCTCGTGGAGGAGCAGACGAACGGGGAGATACACTCCAACGCATGGTTCCCGGTCAACGTGAGCGCGATATTCTCAAGGTTCGTGGAGGGCTTCAGTGGTGAGTTCAAGTTCGAGATGGGCAACCATCCGATATGCGGTGTGGGAACATATGTTTACGTTGAAAGGAAAAATGGCAACGTGAAGTTCACCCCTATAACGGATTTCGTCGATGTTGAAGGACTCCTCGAGTATTTGAAAGATAAGTGGGAGGACTTGATCACGGGCTCGAGCAGGTTGACGACAGGCCTCCGCCTCCTCTACAGTATAAGAAAGTTTATAAACCAGGAGAAGGCTCCAGAGGGCTTTGACCTGTACAAGCTATTGTTCAACATCATTGTTAAAAGAAGCTATGAAGCTCTCGGAGAACTCCACTACAAACTACTATTCATAGGGCAGATGCACTTTATGGACCTCTACAATTACGATATTCAGAGAGTTCAGAGATGTAACATACACTATTCAGTCCCCGATGGAAGACTAATACCTTTCTGCGCGTTCAACATCTTCGACGACATATACAGAGATAAGATTCAGAGAGAGTACAGTATACCGGCAGAGGAGTACTCGATCAAATACAGTCTGCCCAAGGGGTATTTGACAAAGAAGTATGTAAGGGATAGGAGAAAGCTTGAGTCAACGGAGCTCTACAAGATTACTTATGAGGGATTGCTGGAGAAAAAATAGTGAATGGTCTTAGAAGTTAAAAACTACTTTTTAGCCTCCCCGGTCTCGAATACCTGTCTGGAGTAGAAGTCCTTGATCAGTTTTAACGCCAGGGGCGTGAAGTATGCGACAGCTATTAGGTTGGGAATAGCCATCAAGCCGTTAGCCATGTCGGAGAAGTTCCAGAAGGTTTCAAAGTAAGACCCGTATACTGCAGCAGGAATTATAGGTATAATCCAGAGAATTCTCCAGATGAATCTCATTGGTTTCTCAGGAAGCCTCAATGTCCTAACCCAGAAGTAGGTCCAGTTAATCTCTCCATACCACTCCCACGATAGCAGTGTGGTATAGGCGAACAGTGCTAAAGCGACTCCAAGAATAATGGGAGCATAAGTACCGTAAGCCCTATAGAAGGTCTCCATGGCAAGGGCTGCACCGCTTAAGTCCGGCCTCTCGATATATGTTCTCGCAACAATGTTAGCGATACCCGTGACCGAGCAGATGACAATCGTGTCCATGAATACTTCGAAAACACCGTAAAAGGCGACTCTTCCAGGATGGTCTACTGTCATGAAGGCGTACGCGTTAGGAGCGCTTCCAAGACCTGCCTCGTTGGAGAATAACCCTCTTGCAAAGCCGTACCTGATAGCGCTGTAGACAACCCATCCAGACAAGCCGCCAGCAGCCGCCTGCGGTGTGAAAGCGTATTTGAAGATCTCTGAAATACCTGTGAGGAAGTTGCCACCGAACTTTATCCAGACGCCAATTCCAAATATTATGTACCATGCGGCCATGAACGGGACCATGTAATTGGCTACCTCGGCAATCCTCCTCAACCCGCCTATGACGACGAGAGCTGTGAAGAACATCATCAGTATGCCGACTATCAACCTCAGCTGGAAGATTTGCTCCTCGGTTTGAGCGCCAAATAATTTTCCAACATACTCGGCCCCTAATGCCACGTTGTTAGCCTGAACCATGTTGCCGATACCGAACGCCGCTATGAAGGTGAGTATTGAGAACAATACTGCGAGGGCTGGGCCTATAACCGGTACCAGCCTAATATAATATGGTGTGCCTCCCTCGATTCTCCCATCCGGGGTGACCCTTCTAGACCACGCTGCCAGGGTTGCCTCAACACCCTTCAAACCCATCCCGAGTATTGCGCACACCCACATCCAGAACAGGGCCCCAGCTCCTCCTAAGTGCAGGGCGGTTGACACGCCTGCAATATTGCCAACTCCGACGGTAGCACCCATCACAGTAGCCCAGATAGCGAAGGGCTTGACCTCGCCTTTGCCCCCTGTGCCCTTATACAGCATTGTTCTAAGTGCTGTACCGAACTTTCTTATCTGGTAGAATCCTCCTAGTATTCCGACAGCCAGCCCTGTTCCAGCAAGGATTATTATAGCGGGTAGACCCCATACAAGACCATCGATATAATCTATTAATGATGCGATATCCAAATCCTTCACCCACAAATACTAGTATTTTATCACACATAGTATAAATACTTTTACTATACTAGTTCCTTTTTCCCACGATGAGGGGTTCTGTTAAGGTTTAAATATTACTGGAGATAAACTTAATATTATGGTGGTCTAATGGTCGAGTTTGAAATAACTCCTAAGCAGAAGGATATGTCAATAATCGTGTGGATACTGTCTCTAATAATCCTAGGTGGACTAATGCTGGCGCTGGGCTTTTCAACAAACATCAAGGACGTCGTAGGGGAAGACCCGTACCTCGGCTACAGGTATGTTGCCCACCTGATCGTGGTTGCAGTGGTATTAATTATCGGTATTCTAGGCTGGTTATCCGGTAGAGGAACTGTTGAGAAAACCGGGATTTTCAAGTTTGAATAACCCATCTCCTAGCGTGAGATTTCTTTTTCCACGTCTTCTTAAGATTTCGGCATCAGTCTCGATCACAAACAATATTAACCATCATGAGTATAATAATTAATTCGTGATCTTATGAGTACAAACCCGTCTATTCCTACCAGTAAGAAAATAGATAAAAGCCTTCCTATCGTGGAGAAGTATAAGAGGTATGTGTCGCAGAGCCAAGCATTTAAATACTTCCCGATTGTGATCGCTAAAGCCAAGAATTCTAGGATATGGGATCTCGATGGAAACGAGTACATAGACTTCTTGGCGAGCGCGGCCTCTTACAACATCGGGCACTCTAACGATGCCGTTGTGAAAGCCGTTAAGGAACACTTAGACAAATTCATTCATTACTGCCTATATCTTTACCACGAGCCCGTGGCAGAGCTCTCAGAGCTCCTAGTCAAAATCACGCCGGGGGATTACGAGAAAAAAGTTATAATAGGATTGAGCGGTGGCGATGCTAACGATACGGCTTTGAAGGCCGCTCTCGCATATACTAGGAGACCGAGGATAGCTTCATTCACATACTCCTACCACGGTACGACTGCGCTAGACATTGCCGTCGGGGGCTCCTTCGACCCCGACCTGAGGAGCGCCATACCCTTCCACAACGTCTACTTCCTCGAGTTCCCGGACACCTACAGGTGTGTTAACAATATAGATGACCCGGTTCAATGCGGTGAGGAGTATTTAAGCATGATAGACACCTTCTTCAAGAAGAAGTATGCCGGGGAATCCTTTGCAGCAATGATAATAGAGCCTGTTCAGGGCGATGGCGGCGTCCTAGTCCCCCCTGAAAACTTTATGAGAGGAGTTAGGAGGATAACCCAGGAATATGGGATGGTTCTAATAGATGATGAAGTCCAAACCGGGATGGGAAGAACCGGCAAACTCTTCGCAATAGAACACTTCAACATAACCCCCGATGTAATAGTACTGGGCAAGGCGCTGGGCGGCGGGATGCCCGTCTCTGCGGTAGTGGGTAGGAGGGAGATTGTGGAGTCAACGCCTCCCCAATCCTTCTTCGCAACGTCAGCAGCGCATGCTTCATCAGTAGCTGGCGCAATAGCGGCTGTGAAATACGTGTTGGAGAATAAGCTTCACGAAGTAGCGGCGGAGAAGGGGAGGTATCTTGCGAGAAGGCTCGGAGAGCTAAAGGAGAAGTATGAAGTAGTCGGCGATGTAAGAGGTCTCGGCCTAATGCTCGGGGTTGATGTAGTGAGGGATAAGAAGTCGAAGCAGCCGGATAGGACGTTGGCGTTGAAAATAATCTGGAGAGCTTGGGAGAAGGGGTTGATAATGATGACCTATGGTAAATACGGCAACGTGCTGAGGATTGCACCACCGTTGACAATACCTTACGAGGACATGGACCGCGCGGTTGAGATAATAGATGAATCTATAAAAGACGCTGTGGAAGGCAGGGTGCCGGACACCGTTGTAAACTACATGACCGCTTGGAAGTGAAAGTTTTTCAAATAGTAGCCGGGCGGGGATTCGAACCCCGGTCACGGGGGCACTCCCCCTCGGCCCAAGGGACCAGAGCCCCGCATCCTTGGCCGCTAGACGACCCGGCTGTCAATATGAAATAATCTTGTAAAGCTTTTTAATCTTTAAGTCCTGACCAACGCGAAACACCCTTAGGGGGACCGGTATGT
>NZ_DBOUKL010000012.1:0-3309 GCF_059755995.1 Thermosphaera sp.
GGTTTACAGAATGTATCAGATGGGGCTGGTCCCAGGCTCCATAATCGAGGTCCTCGTCAACAACTGGAGGGGCCCGGTGATCGTGAGGGTTATGGGTGTTGAAGTAGCTGTTGGAAGAGGCTTAGCGAGGAGGGTAAGGGTTCAAGTAGTGGGGGAGGGTGCTGGGTGGAGGTAAGGGTTGCTCTTCTCGGACAGCCAAACGTTGGCAAGTCATCACTCTTCAAGGCTCTCACCGGCGGGGATGTTAGGATTGCTAACTGGCCTGGTACAACTGTTGAGAGGGTTGAAGGCGTTGTCGAGTACAAGGGGAGGAGGATCCGGCTTATAGACCTGCCCGGGATATACGGGTTCTCGGCGACAACGCTTGAGGAGAAGCTGTCCAGGGAGTATATTCTCAGCGGTGACCCCCACGCGGTGGTGGTGCTGGTTGACGCAACCCTCCCCGAGAGAACCCTTTACCTTGCGGTGGAAGCCCTGGAGCTCACGGGCAACGTTATAGTGGCCTTCACGAAAACAGACCTCGCCCACTCATACGGTATACACATAAACTACGATCTAATACAGAGCAGGCTGAAAGCCCCCGTGGTTGCAACATCAATAATTGATGATAGAGGGTTTAAAGCCCTCTTAGACAGGGTTCTCGAAACGGCTTCGAAACCCCCGGGTAAGCCGCTGCTCATCCTGGACTACGGCGAGCTCGAGCCCTTCGTTGACTCGGTTCAGAGGATAATACTCGAGCACAGGGTGCTCACCAACTACCCGTCGAGGTGGCTCGCGGTCAAGCTCCTGGAGGGGGATGTTGATCTCGAGGAGAAACTGCTGAGGGAGGCTGGAGAGGAGGTTTTAAACAAGATTAGAGCTGTCAGGAGCGAGGCACAGCGGATTGTGGGCAGGGATTTAGCAGCCTTCACCGCCTCCAAGCGCTTCCAGTTCATCCTGGAGGTGCTGGGCGCCGGTATTGTTAAGAAAAAGGTTGCAGGGGCAGGGTTCAAGTACAGGTTCTTCTACAACCCTGTGCTCGGCCCTTTGGCAAGCATTCTCATCATAACCCTGATGTTCCTTGCAGTGTTCACGATTAACACGGGCTTCCCGCTCACCACCCTGCTCAGCATTCTCGGGCAGGAGGGGTTGGCTGAGGCTGTTGAGAAACACAGTGTCTCAGGGCTGATGGAGGAGTATTTGGGAAGGGTTCAGGAATGGGTTGCGGAAGCGGTTGGAAACCCGTTTGCAGCCTCCCTGATAGCTGAGGGAGTGATCGGGGGTGTCGGGGCTGTTTTAACCTTCATCCCATTGATACTCGTAGTCAGCTTGATCCTTGCCGCGCTCGAGGACAGCGGCGTGTTGCCTAGGATGGCTATTGGCGCGCACTATTTAACCTCGAAGATCGGGTTGTCAGGGGCGTCGATATTCCCTCTAACCCTCTCGCTAGGTTGCAACGTGCCGGCAATCCTTGCCACGAGGGCTAGCATCAGCCTGAGGGAGAGGCTGAGGCTCACCGTAACACTGCCCTTCATCCCCTGCCAGGCTAGGCTGATAGTTATCCTCGCCCTCTCCACCGCCTTGTCAACGTTTTCAAGCAGCCTCCTCGTGATAGCAGGGTACTTGGCAGCATTCCTAGCGTTCATCACTGTTAACTATGCTTTATACAGGGTTCAGGACAAGCCTAGGAAGAGGAGCCCTGAGCTCCTCCTCGAGGTCCCCCCTGTGCACAAGCCTGTCCCCAGGGTTTTATGGTGGATGGTTTGGAGCGATCTGAAACACTTCCTTAAGAGGGCTGGGCTGGTAATACTGACAGCTAGCGTGGCGGTGTGGCTTCTAACCCATGTCTCCCCCTCCCTGGAGCTTACGCTAGACCCTTCGGAGAGCGTTGCAGCGGAAGCATCGAGGGTTTTAACCCCACTGCTCCAGCCCTTAGGGATCTCCGGTCCCGGTGCCTGGATGGTTTTGTTCGCACTGCTCACAGGGTTTTTCGCCAAGGAGCTGTTCATATCCTCGCTCCTGGTTGTCTCAGGGTCTTCAACGGTGAGGCAGGCTGCAGTCCTGATAGGGTTGACGGATGCCGAGCTCATCCCTCTGGCGGTTTTCACAGTCCTCTACGTCCCCTGCCTAGCCACTCTCTCAGCAATATACTCTGAGACAAGGAGCGCTAGGCATGTAGCGTTGACAGTGGTTTTAATGATGGCTGTTGCCTACGCAGGGTCTGTTCTAACCAGGCTCCTGGTCACGCTCGGGTAGCCGGGTTTCACAAGCTACTTCAAGCCCAGCTCAGCCACCAGTGCCCTAGCCGTTTCCTCAACAGCCTCCCTGCTGGAGAGCCTGGGGGCCCAGCCCAGCTTCTTAATCTTCTCAATACTGAGGAGCATTAGCTTCACGTCCCCTGGCCACCCTCTCCCATCCTTAACGGTTGCGACAAACCTGTAGGAGGGTTTAACACCCATTGCTTTTGAAACAATATCAGCTATCTCGGTAACAGTCACCCAGTCCTCGTTCCCCACGTTGAAGCAGTCGTAAATGCTCTGCGACTTCTCGGCAGCCGTTAACGTTGCTTCAACAGCATCTCTCACGTGTAGGTAGCTCTTCCTCTGGGAGCCGTCGCCCAGTATTTCAAGCTCCCGCGGGTTCTTCGAGAGCTTCACGATGAAGTCGTATATTACCCCGTGCCTAAGCCTAGGCCCCACGATGTTAGCGTAGCGTAGTGAAACCCCTTTGAAACCGTAGAGGTGTGAGTAGGATGATAACAGGGCTTCGCAACCAGCCTTGCTGGCACCGTAGACGCTTATAGGCTTGACCTCATGCGTCTCAGGGGTTGGAAGCACGCTTGCATCCCCATACACCGTGCTGGAGCTTGCGAAAACGAACAGCTTGACGCTCCCCTTCCTCCTGCAGGCTTCGAGCAGGTTGAAGGTGGCGAGCAGGTTCTCGTTGAAGTGCACAATGGGCTCGGTAACGCTCAGCCTTACCTCAGGGTTTGCCGCTAGGTGGAAGACCGTGTCAACATCTTCAACAGCTTTCAAAGCTGTCCCAGGGTTTTTCAAATCCCCTTCAACAAACTCGAAGAGCTTGTTCCCGAAGTGGTGTGAGACATGCTCAAGCCTCCCGCTGCTCAAATTATCGACAACTCTAACGTAAACCTCCTTGCTGAGCAGGTAGTCTACGAGATGGCTCCCGATGAAGCCAGCTCCGCCGGTTACCAGCACCCTGTTCATTCAAACCCCTCATGCAACACTATTACTGCTTAATAGTTAAAGCAGGCTTAAACAATTATGATTCCCGAGGCCTCGATGCCCGCTAATGCGGAGAGTGGAGGGC
>NZ_DBOUKL010000013.1:0-52979 GCF_059755995.1 Thermosphaera sp.
GCGTGGCAGGGCCCTGTCAACCCCCACGTAAGGCAATGACCCCCGCCCCATGGGGCTTGCGGTGGCGGAGCCCTCCCTGGAGGGGGAGGGTGAACCGCCTTAGCCAGGGGAACCTGGCCAGGCCCGGAAGGGAGCAACCTAACCCTGGCCGCAAGCGTTCATGGGTCACCGGGGCCGAGACCTGCGTGGAAGGGCTCTGGCAGGGTCTTCCACGCTGTGCATGGGGCTGCGGCCCGCGGGTTGTTTAATCAATTGTTTAAACACTGATTGAAGGCAGATTAATAAGCGTTGGAGACGTATTTTAATGATCATGGTGGTTGAATGTATAGGGGATTAGTATCCATTCTACTACTAACCATGTTACTATTCAGCCTAGCGTTAATTCCTCCGAGGGCGGAGTCTGCTGAGCAGAAGATATATCTAGCGCTTGTATGGCATTATCATCAGCCATGGTATTACAGCGTGGACGAGTCCTACTTCACCCTTCCATGGGTTAGGATGCACAGTGTTGGAAACTACTACAAGATGGCCTACATCCTCAGCAAGTACCCGGATGTGAAGGGCACCTTCACATTCTCAGGCTCACTGCTAGAGATGCTTGTCGACTATGTTGAGAACGGCAAGATGGATATTAGGCAGAACATATCGTGGAAGATTGTCAACGGTACTGTGAACAAGACTGAAGTATTCTCCATGCTGAGAACCCCGGGCGGGTTCTTCGACATAAACTGGAACAGGATTGTCAACGTTATCCCAAGATTCAGCCAGCTCAGGAGCCTTGCCCAGTCAGCCTTCTCAACATGCTCGGCTACAGCGGTTACTGAGCAGGAGCTTGTTGACTGCGTCGTGAACCAGTTCACAGGCGGGAACCTGACGGGTCAGAACGTTGTCGACCTTGCGGTACTGTTCAACCTGTTCTGGATCGACCCTAGTGTTGCGGAGGAGCAGTACCCTGACATCTACCAGTTAATGAACCGTGCAAAACAGTATAGCTCACCAGGCTTCACCGTTAGCGACTTGCAGAGGATTCTCGAGGTTCACGAGGACATAATGTCCAGGATAACCCAGATCTACCGCAACCTCACCTCAACGGGTCAGGCTGAGCTGATACCTGTACCGTACAGCCACCCTCTAGCACCTATCATCGTAGACTTAGGCTGGCCGGAGGATATTGAAGTACACGTTAACGTTAGCATAGAGCTGTTTAAGAGGCACTTCAACTACACGCCGGTTGGGGCGTGGCCTGCGGAGCAAGCCGTGAACTCCTACGTTGTTGAGGCTTTCAGGAAAGCCGGTATCACCTGGACTATCACGGATGAGTCAATACTGGCTAAGACCGGCGTATCAACGAGCGATATAAACAACCTGGGCGTTCCATGGTACATAGACTTCCCGTCCGGCAGGATATACGTCTTCTTCAGGAACACGGAGCTGAGCAATCTCTTAAGCTTCCAGTACAGCAACTGGAACCATGTGGACGCGGTTAACGATTTCGTCAACAAGATCCTGTCATTCAGGAACCAGGCCACGGGGCCGAGGCTCGTGGTGGTAGCGCTCGACGGTGAAAACCCCTGGGAGAACTATGAGAATTTTGGAGACCTGTTCCTGAACACGCTCTACCAGAGGATCACAGAGCTCCAGGGGCAGGGAGTGCTGGAGACTGTTACCCCACGCGAGTTTATAGAGAGATTCCCAGGTACGGCTAAGCAGCTCCCGCTTCAGAACTACCAGTACCTGGATCTCGCCGGTAAGGATATTTCAAACATCCCTCCAGTCGGCTACGGCGATGATTACGGGAGCCTCCCGAGGAAGACTGTGCAGGCAAGGCTGCCAGAGGGCTCGTGGTCGGGCGGAGAGCTAACCACTTGGATTGGTGACAGGCAGGAGAACGTGGCTTGGATGTGGCTTGCAAGGGCTAGGAGTGGCATACTGGAGAGGCTGGGATTAGGGAGCTTTAAGCAACTGTATGAGCAGAGGCCTGATATCGCGAAATACTTGTTGAAAGCAGAGGCAAGCGACTGGTGGTGGTGGTACGGTGGGGATGGGGGAGGCTCTCCTGAGACTTTCGACCCGATTTTCAAAGCATACTTGAAAGCAGCGTACGAGCTCGCCGGCCTCACCGTCCCGGACTATCTCAACGTTAAAGCATACCCTGACGGCAGGCCAATAGGCTCGTTGAACACTAATATTCCAAGCCCCGTCAGCACCCCGGTCACTGTTGACGGCGTGTTCGAAAGCCTTTGGTGGAACAGCATATCCAGCGGCGCAGGCTTAAACATTACAGTAGGTTCCACCTATGTTAGGAATGCTCTAATACTGTTCGACCCTGGCAAGCTCTACATAGGCTTCAATGTTTCGGCAACAGGAATAGATCTCGGCAAGCTGGCGGTAGCCGTGTACTTCACATCCTCGAACACATCCCTGTCACCGTTAAACCCCGGCTACAACGTCTACCCGAGGCATACCCCTGTCGACCTGGGAATGTACCTGGTGAGGGAGGTTTTAATCTACCCGGCTAACTCAACGGTGAAGGTTAATGCTGCGAACGGGAGCGGCTCATGGATCAGCGTGGGCAACGGCGTGGGGGCTGGCTCAACAAGCTTCGAAGCAGCTGTTCCATGGAACCTGCTGGGAATACCCAGGGGAGAGTACACCTACCTGGTGGTAGCAGTCTACTATGATAACGCGCTGGTTGAGTGGTCTTCAAGGCTTGGCTTAACACATCAGCTACAGGTTCCAATAGAAGCTGTCACAGGAACCATAGTGTTCGAAATGGATGATCCCGTGGGCGACGACGACGGCGCGGGAGGCTACACCTACCCATCCAACCCCGTGTTCGCGCCTGGAGTGTTCGACCTGGTTAAATTCCAGGTTACCGACGCAGGGGACAAGGTAGTGTTCACCATTGCTTTCAGAAACCTGGGCGGTAACCCGTGGGGAGGCCCTAATGGGTGGAGTATGCAGCAGGTGCACATATACGTTCACACAACAATGAGCGGCGGTAAAACCGATACCTACGGTTTAAACGTGAAGATAGCTGAGGAGCACGCATGGCACATGGCCCTCATCGTTGCGCCCGGCTGGGGCTCGGACCCTGTTCCAATCGGCGAGAAAACCGGTATATACTACTATGATAAGGAGTTGCCGACGGCTCAGGGAGGAGACTTCAAAGTGTACGCTGACACAGGCAATAACAGGATCATCGTGGAGATACCTAAGTCAATGCTTTACGATGCCGGCAACATTGATAAGTGGATCTACACGGTCGCGGTTACAAGCCACGATGGCTACTCGCCAAGCAAGATAAGGGCTTTCCAGATCGGCGGCGGAGAATGGGTCGTAGGGGTTCCATCAGACTATGCTCTAGCAGTCCTCAACAACGTCCTACCATACGTGCTCGACCTGCTGGCGGAGACTAAGGAGGACCAGTACAGCATGCTCCGGAGCTACAGTGTTGAAGCCAAGACCCTCGCCACTGTGAGAGGTGTTGGAGCAGTCGTGCAGCCTACGGAGACAACTACAACCACCACGACTACTGAAACAGAAACCACGACAACCACTGAGACAACAACCCCCACTACAACCACGACCGCCCCGACAACTACAATAACGTCTCCAGCCACAACCACGGAGCCAACCACCCCGGCACAGCCCTTCGATTACACCTTAATCATCATCGTAGTGGTCGTGTTAATAGTGGTAGGATTGACAGCCTTCCTGTTCATGAGGAGGAGGCCTTAGGGAATAATTTTTTTCCTTGAAAACACATTAATTTTCTTAGGGTGTGACGATACTTGGCACGTGTAAGGCTTGAGAAGGTTGTTAAAAAATACGGCAAGGTAGTAGCGGTTGACCGCGTAGACCTCGACATTAGGGATGGGGAATTCTTCTCCCTCCTAGGCCCCTCGGGCTGCGGGAAGACCACGACCCTGAGGCTTATAGCAGGCTTGGAATTCCCTGACGAGGGGTTCATCTACATTGACGACAGGGTTGTCAACGATGTCCATCCTAAGGACAGGGATATAGCAATGGTTTTCCAAAACTACGCTCTCTACCCTCACATGACGGTTTTCGAGAACATAGCCTTTCCGCTTGAATCGCGCAGGAAAGCTCTCAACCTCTCGAAGGATGAGATTAAAAAGAGGGTGTTGGAAATCGCTAAATTCCTGGGTATTGAGGAGTTGCTTGACAGGTATCCCTCCCAGCTGAGCGGGGGTCAGCAGCAAAGGGTTGCACTGGCAAGAGCCCTTGTGAGGAAGCCGAAGGTTTGGCTGCTTGACGAGCCCTTGAGCAACCTGGACGCTAAGCTTAGGGTGCTGATGAGGGGTGAGCTGAAGAGGCTTCAAAAGCAGCTCGGGATAACCACGATATACGTGACTCATGACCAGGTTGAGGCTATGGGGATGGCTGACAGGATAGCGGTAATGAACAAGGGGAGGGTTGCCCAGGTTGGAACACCGGATGAGCTATACTCTAGGCCGGCGGACATTTTCGTCGCAACCTTCATAGGCTCCCCGCCCATGAACCTTATCCAGTGCACTGTTGTTGAGAAGCAGCCTCTAGAGTATGTTGTCCCCCTTGAGCTCGAGGGTGGAGTCATGGGGAGCGGCAGGGTTTCCACAAGCATTGTCCTGGAGTGCAGGGAAGGGTTGAACATCCCGCTCGACCCCTCCCTTGGATCCAAGCTTCTCGGCGAGGGAGAGTCCGAGGTCTACCTGGGTGTGAGGCCGGAGGATACGCTGGTTTTCAAGGAGGCTAGGAGCGGCCTCGGTGTTTTGAAAACAAGGGTTGAGGTTGTTGAGCCGTTGGGTTCTGAAACCATATTGAACATTAAGATGGGCGAGGACTTGTTGAAGATTAGGCAACCAGCAGGCCTGGCCTTCCAGCCTGGAGAGGAGGTTTACCTGGAGTTTAACCTGAGGAAGGCATTACTGTTCAGCAGGAAAAACGGCAGGCTCCTGGCTTAACTGCTTCTAACCTTTAACGGCCCCCATCCTGTACGCTTCTCCAATATATCTTTGAGCGAAAATGTAGACAAGTATGACGGGTATAGCGTAGATTAAGGCTAGGGCTGCGAACAGCGACGGGGCCTGCTCACCTCTTGGACCTATCGCGGTCTGGAAAATATATGCTCCAAGAGTCTGTACTCTCAAGAGGTTTGCCACGAAGAACTCGCCCCAGGCCCCCATGAATGAGAACAGTGTTATGATTACCATGGCGCTCCGTGAAGCAGGCAGGACGATTTTGAAGACTATTTGACTCCAGCTAGCGCCGTCTATGAAAGCCGCTTCATCCAGCTCCTTGGGGAGATTGTCGAAGTATGTTTTTATAAGCCAGGTTTGAAACGGCACGGCGCCAGACGCATATATGAAGGGTAGGACCCACATGTTGAATATTGGTATCCCCCATGAGTTTAGGATTACGAGGAACATGAACAAGGCTATTACCGCTATGATCCCGAATCCTCCTCCAACCTGGCTTAGGATAAGGTAGACGTACAAGAGTGTGTCTCTGCCGAAGAATTTGAACCTTGAAAAGCTGTATGCTGCGGGCGTGATCACCACTACGGATATCACGATTGTTAGGAACGATATTATAGCGCTGTTAACCAGCGCGCTGTAGAATAGAGGGTCCTGGAACGCTCTCAGGTAGTTTTCAAAAGTCACCCCGTACTCGAAAACCTGGGTTAGGCTTGTTAAAATAATGCCCTTCTCAGGCGTTATAGACTGTATTATGATGAATAGCACAGGGTATAGCATCACGAACAGTATTGTAAACCCCATTACCGTGGCGAAGATTTTTAAAACCGTTTTACCAATGCTGAAGCCCACTTCAACGCCCACCTCTCAGCTTCTTCGAGGAAACAAACCATATGGTTACGTACACCAGCAGTAAGAGGACTATAACCAGGTATGTTGCCGCAGCATACCCGTAGTCTTTGTCTATTGAAACCCTGTTGTAGCCGAAAAGTATGAGGAATTCGTTGACGTTTCCCGAGCGTGTTCCAAGTCCCGGGATTGAAATAGGTTTTGTAGGGCCGCCTCCGTTGAGAAGTAGTGGAACCATGAACGCCTGTAGGGATGCTCCTGTAGTAAGTATTGCAGCGAACATTAAGGGCTTTGAGATAAGGGGTAGTACAACCCTTCTCAGCCTTGTGAAAGCTGAGGCCCCATCTATGTATGACGCTTCCACGAGGTCTTTGGAAACCCCTGCAAGAGCCCCCATGGTCACCGTCATTACGAACGGGTATGCAAGCCAGGTCTCGAACAAGTTGTACACTATGAAAGCATCCCACTCGTAGTTGTATATGTCTAATCCAAGCATCTTTCCGAGCTGACCGTTCGGGTTGAACAGGAATCTCCATGTCAGGCCTGAGAGAAGGATTGGGATCGCCCATGGCGCGAGTATTAGACCTCTCAACACCTTTCGTCCCCATACCAGTGGCGAGGAGTAGATGAATGCGAGCGCAACGCCCACCAGGAGTTTGAGGGGCACGCTTGTAGCTACGAAAACCGCTGTCTTATAAAGAGAGTAAACGAATCTCGGGTCAGCGAACAGTTTCTTAAAGTTTTCAAGCCCTACATACCTCATTGTCAACCTTTCGCGGTCGCTTATCAAGCTCTGGGAAACTATTTCGAAGTAGCCTTGCAGGTCACTGCTCATCCCCGTGAAGTATTCCTCAGCACTGCGTATCAAGTAGATTGTAAGGTTGATACTGTTTAGCAAATCATCCCTACCCATCACGAGGTACTGTGAGGATAGCCGGGATACCGAGTCGTATATTACGCTGAGGTTTCTAACAGCCTCCGAGGAGATCAGGGGCCTTGTCGGCTGGAAACCTATTTCAGTACAGTTGAAAGTTTTCTGAACCTGCTCCGGTATCAACCTAAGTCCTTGAACCGTGACATATATTGCTGAAGCGTTAAGCATCACGTATAAATCAGTAGTGTGATCCTCCGATTCCTCAATAGCTTGCTTGAAAGCGATTAACTCTTTTTCAAGCGCTCTCAACGTGTTAGCGACTTTTTCAACAACGTCTTCCGCTCTCTCTGTCAGGTTCTCCTGTGTCGTGATCACATTAATGCATGCTAACGTGTTATCTATTTCCTTTAAAACCTCAGGGTTGGGGAGGAGATTTTCCTCAGTGGCATTGGTGAAAGCTATGCCGATGGAGAAGAAAAGAGGCCAAATACTGAAAAACACGTAAAGAACAATGCTTGCCAGGGCAAGAGCGATCCCGATGCGAGAGGGGTATAAAATCTTTTTAACGCTCATGGGAAAACCCCTATCAAACAGTCTGTGCTAGGCTCCCGTAAGGGTTAATGGGGAAAAAGAGGAGTAGTAGATAATTATCACCCACCTAGGCTCTGCATTATAGTTGCATACGCCTCATCAAGTTGCGGATCCACGGCGGCAAGAGCAGCCTGAACAGCTTCTTCAACAGTCTTACCCTCTGCTAGGGCATTAGTGTACTCGCCGATTATAGCGTTCAGGTTGGTACCTACACCCCATACCTTATCCATCTTGGGATCTTTAGGCATTGGGGAACTCCTCAGCACCTGTTGCATGAAACCGTACACTACCGGGAATTGAGACCTATTGTTGACAACGTACTGGATTACTGTTTGTTTAACGGGAACGTAACCGTTCTGCTCGACAAGTATTTTCAATGCGTCATCGTTTAAAGCCACGTATAGTATGAAGAGAACGCTCGCATATGTCCTCTGGACGCCTCCAGATGCAGCTAGTATTGTGAGATACAGGTTTCTGAAACCACTGAAGGGTTTCGGAACATTGTTGCCTATGTTTGGAATAGGAATTACTTCAATATTTTCTAGCCCGAGAGCGCTTTTAATTGAGGGCAGAGCCCATGGACCTGTGATGATCATTGGTGTTTTACCTGTGAGGAAGTTGTTTAATTGATTGTTGAAGCCTAGGTCGGTGGTGTCTAAGTATGGTAAAATGTTTTGGATATAAAACTTGACACCATCCTTTGTTCCAGTGGTGTTAACGCCCACGGATCCGGTTTCCTCATTGTAATAGTATCCTCCAAACGCTGTGATGAATGGGTAGAGATGGTAGGGGTCGAACTGATAGGATAAACCATATTTTCCTTGACTAGGATTGTGGAATTGTTGCATAATATTCTTCATCTCCTCGAAGGTTGTGGGCGGGTTGGGAACCAGTTGCTTGTTGACGATGAGGGCGATCGCCTCGCCCGCATAGGGCAGTCCATAAGTCTTAAGCTTATAGGTTACTGCCGACATGGCCAAGGGCTGTATAGCTGGGGCAATGTTGTTGATTATCGCCTCGGTTCCGATATATGCTTCAAGGTCTAATATCCATCCCTTATCAGCGAAGGAGCCTATCCAGTCATGCGCCCACGTGAAAACGTCGGGAGCCTGCCCAATAAAGCTCTCCCTCTGCTCAGGCGGGAGTGCGGCTATCGCGGAGATCTGTGTTTTCAATTGATCCATGCTGGAATAGCGTAGTTGGATAACGTTGATGCCAGGATATTCCTGTTTGAACATGTCGATTACTTGCTGGAACGCGTTGAGCTCGGCCTCGGATAAAGCGTGGCCGAAGTATATTGTAACGGAAACCTCCCCGTTCTTGGCGGCATCAACGAATGCTTTGAAGTCGGCGGGTACCGTGATGGATAAATCGCCAATCAATATCACGTTGCCCGGAGGAGGAGTGGTGGTCGGGGTTGTCGTAGTTTCCGTCACGGTCGGCGTGGTAGTGGGCGTGGTTGTCGTACCAGTTGGCGTCGGGGTTGTCGTGGTTTGCTGGACTCCTGTTTGCTGTGAAATAAGGTATGCTCCGGCAATTGCCGCAACAGCTACGATCAAAACTATTATTATGGCTTGAATCTTTGTGAGAGCCTTACTCAAGGGTTTCACCTTTAATTAAATAATCACGCCTTTATTCTAAAAAACTTTTTTGGGGAGAGTTTAACTCCTCGTTTTAATCAGCTCCTGCTTCATACTGATTTTTAAACATCAATAACAATGTTAATATTCAAGGGAGTCAACAATGCTCGAGGTCAAGGATCTCGTGGTCGAGGTTTCAGAGCGGAGAGTGGTTAACGGGGTTAGTTTCAAGGTTGACGCTGGCGAGCTGGCGGTGATAATGGGCCCTAACGGTAGCGGTAAGAGCAGCCTAGCCTACGCCATCATGGGGCATCCTCAGTACAAGGTGGTCTCCGGTAGCGTGATAATAGATGGGGTGGACTACACTTACAGGCCGACTCACGAGCGCGCGTTAGCAGGGCTTTTCCTAGGTTTCCAAAACCCTGTGGAGATCCCCGGTGTAAACCTCTACATGCTCCTGAGGAGTGTTTTAAACAAGAAGATGGGGAGAACGGATATTTCGGAGTATGTTGAAGGATTGGAGAAGAGGGTTAGGAATGAAGCTATTCTAATAGGGTTGAAGGAGGAGCTGCTTGAGCGGGATTTAAACACGGGTTTCAGCGGGGGAGAGAAGAAGAGATCCGAGATCCTTCAGGCGCGCGTGATCAGGCCTAAATACATAATTCTAGACGAGCCGGACAGCGGCTTGGACGTTGACGGTGTCAGGAGTGTAGCGGATTATATTAAGGAGGCATTACTTGCGGGTTCCTCAATAATACTGATTACCCATTACCCTAGGGTTGTAGAATACGTTTCCCCCAGCAAAGTCTACGTCATGTATCGCGGCAGGTTCGTGGCTGAGGGCGGTTTGGAGCTTATAGACAAGATCAACAGGGAGGGCTACAGATGGCTGGAGGCTGTGGGCGTTGAAAGCGCTGGAACTTGATGAGCAAATCTATATTGAGGGGGTATCTTACCCCAAGGAGGTTGAGTTAAGAGGGAGGATTTCTAAAGGGCTTGTAGAGGAGATCTCAAGGCTTAAGAAGGAGCCTGAATGGATGACCCGCCACAGGCTAAGAGCTCTCGAGTACTTCGAGAAAGCCCCCATGCCCAAGTGGTTGACCGGTATCTGGAGCATAGACCTCGATGAAATATCATCATACTACATTAAGCCGGCTCACCCTAAGGCTGAGAAGTGGGAGGACCTACCGGAGGAGATCAGGAGGATTTACGAGAAACTCAACCTTCCAGAGACTTATGCTAAATATCTCGCGGGCTTAACGACAGTGCTGGATAGCGAGAGCGTCTACACCACAATGAAGGATTTGCTCAAAGACCTAGGCGTCATAATGGTTTCAATGGAGGAGGCTGTTCAAAAATACCCCGATATTGTTAAACAATACTTCGGGAGAGTCTTCCCCTACACAGATCACAAGTTCGCCGCCCTCCACCATGCCTTATGGAGCGGCGGGGTATTCGTGTACGTGCCCAGGAACGTTAGAATACCCTACCCTGTTGAAGCATTCTTCTTCATAGGAAGCGAGCTCGAGGGGCAGTTTGAGCACACTATTGTGGTGACTGACGAGAATAGCGAGATAACCTTCATCGAAGGATGTAGCGCTCCGAGGCTTAAAACCTTCAGCTTCCACGATGGAATGGTTGAGCTTTACGCCCACCAGGGGTCGAGGCTCAACTTCGTAACTGTTCAAAACTGGAGCAGGGATATTGTCAACTTCAATAATAAAAGAGGGATTGCGGAGAGAAACGCGATTATTGAGTGGATAGAGGGGAGCATCGGGAGCAAGATAACCATTACCTATCCTTCAACCATCTTGAAGGGAGAGTATGCGAAGACGAACAGCACTGTGGTCGGAATTGCAAACGGACCGTTCATAAAGGATACTGGTTCGAAAATAGTTCACGCAGCCCCTTACACGTCGAGCAGGGTAGTATCCAAGAGCATTAGCGCTAAGCGGGGTATAAACATTTACAGGGGTATGGTGCAGGTCAACAAGGGGGCTAAGGGAGCCAAGAGCTTCGTCCAGTGTGAGAGCCTGATCCTGGACAAGGACAGCAAGAGCTACACGTACCCTATCATACACGCTTTCGAGAACGATGCCGACATAGCTCACGAGGCAACTACTGCAAGGATAAGCGAGGATCAATTATTCTACTTGAAATCGAGAGGTCTTTCAGAGAGAGAATCCCTTTCATTGATGATACTTGGCTTTATAAGGGAGGTTTTCCCGAGGCTCCCCTTCGAATACGTTTCAATGCTCACCAAGGTTATCCAGCTAGAGTTCAGCGAGATGGGTGGTGTGGGTTGAGCATTACTGATCTACTTAGGGAGGGGTTTCAAAGACACGGGGACTCGCCGACCGTGAAACACTACACTGATTGGGGCGTTTACAGGGATGTTTTCGAGAGCCTTGCTAACGGGGAATTGGGGTTAGAGAGGAAGATTTTGGTTGAAGCATCAGGCGGTGTGCGAATAGAGGGGCGGGGCGAGATAAGTCTTTACGAGCAAAACTCGAACCTTTCTAAATACCACATGATCCTGAGCAACGAGGCCATTGTCGCAGGTTTCCACGGGGGTAAGGGCTTCATCAACGTGAAACCAGTAGCTGAGGCGGGCGTGAACATCGGGAACCTCATTGCAAGGATTGACTCACCGGGTACGCTTGTATTAAAGGTCGTTAACAACGTATCTAATGGTTTACTTCTATTTGGATTAAACATTAATGTAGCCGATAATGTTGAGGCAAGCATCATCGTCGACGTGGAGGAGGCCTCCGGGTCTGCTTCAAGCATCAACTTCAGAGTGGGGACAGGGAGGGGCTCGATAAGCAATCTCGTCTTCCTCGTAAGCCCTGGGAGGATGATGAGGATGGAGGGCTTGGTAAAGCCTGGCGACAACTCACTCGTGCTTGCCAGGTTAACAGGTGTTTTAAACGAGGACAGTAGGATTGACGCGGTTGTTGACGGGCTTATTGATGGTTTAAACACTACGTTAAACCTATACTCGACACTCTACCTGAGTAAGCATTCAACAGGCAGTGTGCGAGGTAGGGGGACAATATCTTCGAAAGCCTCGGATGCGAGGCTTGTGTACGGGTTTGAATCGATCCTTGAGGAGGAGGCTGTAGCGTATATGCAACCATTTCTCGAGGTAAACAGTAACAGGGTTTTGGAGGCTAGGCACTATGCTAGAAACTACCTAGTTACTGTTGACAAGCTCTTCTACCTAGCAACGAGAGGGTTGAGCTTCAGCGAGGCTAAGAACATCGTTCTGACAGGGTTGTTAACCAGTCTAATGCCGGGCGAGCTCAGGAGCTACTGCTACAGTGAAATAAAAAGAAGAATGAGGAGTCTCCCGGAGGACTAGATTTTAACCCCGATAGCCTTCCTTACCTCATCTATAAGCCATATTAGGAATGAAGCAGCCAGCCCGTAAATCCACATGCTCAGCGGTAGCGGGGTAGTGTAGAATACCTGGTTCAGCGGGGTGTAGATTGTGACGACATGTAACGCTAGCGATGTAGCCAGCGCCGGGATAAGCCACTTGTTAAACCTTATCCTCCACAAAGGCTTGTTCTCACTCCTCGAGGCTAGGGCCCTGCCGAACTCTGAGAGCACTATTGTCGTGAAAGCAGCTGTCTGGGCCATTAGCAGAGATTGAGAATTCATGGTGAAAGCAAGTATTGTGAACCCGGATATGAGTGCTCCGAACACAACATAGTATAGTATTTTCCTTCGAGTTATCAACCCTCCCCTGTACTCAGTGGGAGGCTTCTCCATAATGCCCGGCTCAGCCGGCTCGAGGCCGAGGGCTACTGCGGGAAGAGCGTCAGTGACAACGTTAACCCATAGTAGGTGGATGGGTCTGAGCGGGGGTGGGAGATACAGTAGTTCAGCACCGAAAACCGTGCCGACCTCGCCCATGTTGGCTGTTAACAGGTAGTTTATCGGCTTCTTCAAATTATCAAATATAATCCTGCCCTCCTTAACAGCTTCAACTATAGTGGAGTAGTTGTCGTCTAGAAGGATGAGCTGTGAAGCCTCTTTAGCAACGTCAGTCCCCCTCACCCCCATTGCAATCCCAACGTCAGCGAGCTTTAACGCTGGGGCATCGTTAACCCCGTCCCCCGTCATCGCGACCTTATAGCCTTTCGCCTTCAACGCTTTAACAATCCTTGCCTTGTGCTCGGGGGTGACTCTCGCGTAGACGTTTATCTTGTCGACTACTCTGGCAAGTTCCTCATCGCTCATCTTATCCAGCTCCCTTCCCTCCAGGACTGTTTCCTTGCTGGCTTCCAAACCTATCATCCTTGCTACAGCGATAGCTGTTAACTTATGGTCTCCTGTAACCATGATTGTTTTAATACCGGCCCTGCTGGCGGTTTTCAAGGCCTCTACGACTTCTTCCCGCGGCGGGTCTATTATCCCGAGGACGGCGTAGAAGACTAGGCCTGTTTCAACCTGTGATACATCGTAATCCTCGCTGAAAACATCTATCCATTTATAGGCGACCCCGAACGTCCTGTAGCCTTGGGAAGCCAGCTTCTCAATCTCTGCTGACAAGGCCTCTTTAACCTCTCTCGTCAACTCTTCCTCACTACTCCCCTGTACTTTCGTTGAAATATCGAGCAAGAGCTCGGGAGCCCCGGTTGACACCACTAGGTATTTCCCTCCCACCTGGTGAACAGTTGTCTTCCTCTTCCTGAACCTGTCGAAGGGATATGTTTTCACCAACGGGTATTTTTCAACAGCCTTCCTAACACCTTCTTCCCCCAGGGCTTTGTACGCTAGCACTAGGGCCGCCCCCTCGGTGGGTGAGCCCTTCACCCTCCACGAGGAGCCCTCCCTTGTTAATGCAACGTCGACGCTTGTGTGAGCGGCTATAATTTCATACAGGAACAAGTCTTCACCGGGTTCTCCCGGATTACACAGCACCTTCCCCGACGGCTCATATCCCGCGCCCTCGACCGTGCAGTGTTTTCCCAGCATTTTCACTATTTTAACGGTCATCTCTCCCTTGGTGATTGTTCCTGTTTTATCACTGCAGATCACGTCCACTGCGCCAAGGGTTTCAACAGCTCCAAGCCTCCTCACCAGTGCCTTCTTCTTCGCCATTCTGTAAGCACCTATGGCAAGAAGGGCGGTGGCTATTGCGGGGAGGCCTTCAGGTATTGCGGCCACAGCCAGAGCTACTGAAACCATGAAGGCGTCTATGACTCCTAGGTAGCCCTCTATCAGGGAGGTTATGAAGACTATGGCCGCTATCCCCAGTATTATAAGTCCTATTTTCTTCCCGAAAGAGTCAAGCTCTTGTTCTAGAAGGGTTTTCTCCTCCTTGGCCTCAGCAATAGCCTTGGCGATCCTTCCTATTTCGGTTGAGGAGCCTGTTGAAACAACGACAGCCTTCCCCTTACCTCCAACTACATAGGTTCCCCTGAAAACCATGTTTCTCCTATCGCTCACAGGGGTTTCCGGCGGGAGCACTGTATCAGAATCCTTCTAAACGGGTGTTGAATCCCCGGTTAAAGGCGACTCGTCAACCAGGAGGTCTTCTGACTCTATTATCCTCGCATCAGCCGGGATCTTATCCCCCTCCTTGACGATGAGAATGTCTCCTGGGACAAGCTGTGAAGCAGGTATCTCGGTTACTACACCATTCCTTAGCACAGTGCAGTAGGGAACAGCCATAGACTTCAACGCTTCAACGGCTTTCTCAGCCTTATACTCCTGGATAAAACCCATTACCCCCATTATGATCACAATGGTTATGATGGCCGCCGCGTCCACAATCTCTCCGAGAGCAGCCGAGATCACGGTGGCTACTAGAAGGATTATGATAAGGAAGTTGGAGAACTGTCGAAGCAGGAGGAAGACCGGGTGCTTCTTCTTAACCATGATCTCGTTAGGGCCGTACTGGGAGAGCCTTCTAGTTGCCTCCTCGCTGGAGAGCCCTGCCTCCGGGTTAACGTTGAAGTGGGCCAGGACTTCCTCGGGCTTCATGGAGTGCCATGGCCTGCTCAATGCTCAACCCCGTTTTGCTGTAAATCCTTGAAAAACGTAATAAACTTATCATATTAACATCTTCTCCGTCTTAAAGAAGGAGGATTTCAGTTGTGAAAATTCTTACTTGAAACTTAACGTGTAGAGGTTATACTACGTAATTAGTTAAGACACCCATATGTTCTATTTCTGCCTCGATAACATCCCCTGGCTGTAGCCCTTCGGGAGGTCCTGCAGGCGGGCTTCCCAGGGATATTATATCTCCTGGTTCCAACGTCATTATTTCGCTCATGAACTCAATTATTTCCTCGATCCTGTAAACCATATTCTTTGTGTTTGATTTCCCTTCAACTGTTCCATTTCTTCTTCTCAAAATATTGAGGTTATAGACGTCTACCCCCTTGCTTTCGAATTCGTCCTTAGTGACTATCCAAGGCCCCATGGGAGAGAACGTGTCAAAGGCTTTCGCGCGTTGCTGGTAGAGAACATAGCCTGGTTGAATCATTTCTATGTCGTGGGCTGTTATATCGCTGAATATTGTGAAACCGTAAATGTAGTCGAATACTCTGTTTTTCTCCACGAATCTCGCCCTTCTCCCGATAACTACTGCAAGCTCGTATTCGTGGAAAACTATCTTGGATGAGGTTCCAGGCCACTTTCCGCCCTTAGGTATTACAACCTTTTCTCTGTGGCCTATCAAGGTATTAACGGGTTTGAAGAAAAATAATGGTACTTCCGGCTTAGGATACTTTAGCATTAAACGGTATTCCTCATAATTTTGCCCTATTCCGATAATTTTCAACGGGTCGTACACCGGTGGAAGGAAGCGGATTTCGTTTACATCTCTAACTATCTCGGCTTCATCGCACTTGCTTCCTGGGCATATCTTGGACAGGGCCTTCTCTATGGTAGGCTTAAAAACCATTATTCTGTGAAGCATATTACGGCTTCCAACCGAGAATATAGATTCGGTGAGCGAGTTAGCGTTTTCCAAGCCCATATCATATTCTTCAACGTAGTATCTCTGTAAAAGTTTTTGAATATCAACTATCTTGTCTGCAGATATTAAGACACCATATCTAGGTGAAGTCGTTTTTCCGTCCGAGAAGGAAACTATGCGCGTTCTAGATCACCTCAAGACAGGAGTTTTCTCGTCTTAACATCGTATAATCTTACCTTATCAGGATCTACTGTTAAACAAGCTGTATCTCCTATTTCCATCCTTGCTTCCTTCTCAGCTATTGCTCTTAAAACTATTCCGTTTACTTCTAACGAAACTAATCTGTTTCGACCCATATAGTTCACAGTGATAATGCGTCCTTTTAACGCGCCCAAGGTTTCAGTGGTGTGGAATTTAACGTCCTGAGGTCTAAACGCAACAAGTACTTCACTTCCTTCTTCACACTGCGTTATTCTTCTGGGGATCGACATCTTAGTATTGTCGAGAGATATGTCAAGCCGGTTTTCTGCACACTTTTCTAAGCGCCCCTTTATGATGTTTAAAGCTGGTATTGAGATAAACTCGTCAACGTCTAAGTCAACAGGCTTTGCAAGTAATTCGATTGGTTGGTCAAGCTGTTTCTGCACACCCTTTAATAAGACCAGAACCTTATCCCCAATCGACATGCTTTCAAGTGGATCATGGGTTGAATATATCACTGTGACTCCTATTTTCTTCTGAAGATCCTTCATCCAGGCGATCATCGCCTCCCTAATCTTCGCATCTAAAGATTTGAACGGTTCGTCCAGCAAGAGTAGCTTTGGCTCGGTGACAAGTGCTCTTGCAAGAGCAACTCTTTGATATTCGCCCCCGCTAAAAGTGCTCGGCTTTCTATTTAAGATGTGCCTTATTCCAAGCAACTCGGAAATTGACAACACTTTCCTCCTAATTTCTTCCTCGCTGAGTCTTCTAATCTTTAACGGGAACGCTATGTTCTCGTAACCGGTTCTATCAGGGTATACCGGGGGTATTTCGAAAACCATTGAAAAACTTCTTTCATGAGGAGGTAGTTTGGTTATGTCTCTCCCCTCTAGGTAGACTTTACCGGTTGTTGGAGTCACAAGCCCGCCAATGATTTTTAGTAGCGTCGTCTTACCGGACCCCGGCGGCCCAGTGATTGCTAGTATTTCGCCTTTTTCAATCTTAAAATCTATTCTCTCCAGTATCGTTTTTCCACTTATTGATTTACTAATCCCTTGCAATTCTAGATAGGTCATCCAGGAATCACCCCTTTTAGAAGTTTTTTCCCAGTTTTCTTATCAAATATGTGGAGTTTCAACGGATTTATTTTTAATATTACTTTTTGTCCTTCGTTAAAACTAGTGAATAGATCCACGAATACTTTTACCTCATGGTCGTTGAGTTTAACGTAAAGGATTCTCTTATCTTCTGCAATCTCAGCAAGCTTTACTACTCCTTCTAGAACCCCTTCGGGCATTACTTCCACGTCTTCGGGCCTAAAACCAATTACGACCTCGGAGCCCACCAGGCCTTGTAACGTTTTAACATTAATATCAGAGGCAACAGCGTATTTGTGAGAATCCGTTTTCAAAAGAAGCCTGTTTCCATCAATCTCTAAAACGCCCTCGAGAAGATTTATTGTTGGACTACCCACGAATGTCGCAACGAATAAATCACCAGGATTATCGTATACTTCCTCGGGGGTTCCTAACTGTATTAGCCTCCCACTTCTCATTATTGCTATCCTGTCAGACAACATCAAGGCCTCCAGCTGGTCATGGGTAACGAAAATCATCGTGACCCCGAGGTCTTTTTGCAGTTTCCTCAACTCTCTCCGCATTTTCTCCTTTATCTTAGCATCTGCCAGTGTTAAAGGCTCATCAAGTAATAGCAGCTTTGGTTCAACCGCTAAACACCTCGCTATTGCAACTCTCTGTTGCTCACTTAACCCTAGTTTTCCCCCCTTAAAGTTGAGATAGTTGCTTAAGTCGAGTATTTCAGCTATCTCCTTAACCTTTCTCTCAACTTCCGTTTTCGACAACTTCTTTACCCTCAACCCGAAAGCAATGTTTTCGAAAACACTCATATGCGGGAAAACAGCGTATTCTTGGAAAACAAGGCACACTCCGCGTTCTCGAGCCGGTTTCTCGGTAACGTCCACCCCATCTATGTAGACTTTCCCCTCGTCAGGATATTCCAAGCCAGCTATGATTCTGAGAGTAGTGGTCTTCCCACATCCGCTCGGGCCTAACAGGGTGAAAAGCTCCCCTTTGTAGACTTCAAATGAAACATTATTAACTGCTACCAGGTTCTCAAATCTTTTCGTAACATTTTCCAGTTTAACTACTACTTGGCTGCTCATCCTCTCACCAGCCCGAAGGTAAACCCTGTGATCAAGTGTTTTTGAATTAGATAGCCGATCACCAATGGTATTAGAGAGCCCAGCAGGGCGATTGCTGCTTGAACACCCCATAGAGCACCTACAGCGGTGACATACTTGCTTATTTGAACGGGTAGTGTAACGTTGACGCTTGTTAGAACTAGTGCGAATAGTAGCTCTGTCCATGACATAAGGAAGATGAAGAGACCGGATACTACGAAGCCGGGTCTCGCTATGGGTATTACTACTTTTAACAAGACTTGGAACGGTGTTGCACCCTCCATAAGCGCAGCCTCCTCCCATTCAACTGGGATAGCGTCTATGAAACCTTTCAATATCCAGACCGCATATGTTAACGTTGTCGCAGAGTATAGAAGTATTAATCCGAGAACGTTGTCAAGGAGGCGCAGTGTTGTGAAATAAATCATTATTGGGGTTACAAACGTCGCTGGCGGCAACATTCTTGTCAGTAATGTGAAAAATAGTGTGAAGGGTCCTGGGGTGTTGTATCGACTCGCACCATAGGCTGTGAAGAATCCAATTATTACCGCGATCACTGTTGCCAGGATCGAAACAGCTATACTTCTTATTAATGGACCGGTTATCGGCTCTATTATTGCAGTATAAGCGATGAATATTGAAACGGATTGCGGTGAGAACAATATGATGTAATTATCTAGTGTGGGGTTTTTCGGAAACAGTGAAGGGGTCCTCCACTCAGCATAGGGTTTGAACGATAAAGAGATTATCCATATAACTGGGATAAGTGTCCAGGTGACAATTATTAGCAGTATAAGCCATGCGAGAACTCTGGTTAGAATGTTTTTAACCACCACGATCACCTCTTTTCAAGCAGATACTTTGTTGCTAAACGGGATATGATGAATATTAGGACTAAAACTATGAGGGAAACAGCTGCAGCATAAGATATATCGGAGTATAGAATTGCAAGCCTGTAAATGTAAAGGGAGATGCTTTCGGTGGTTGTACCAGGGCCTCCCCCTGTCATCACGTAAACGTAGTCAAATATTTTGAAGGCTTCAAGAGATCTTAGTATCACCGCTATCAGGATTAAGGGTTTAATCAGGGGAAGCCTTATTCTCCAGAAGACTGTCCACTCATTAGCGCCGAGAACTTCTGCAGCTTCAACTAATCTTTTAGGCACAGCTGACAGTCCCGAGTAAAGGATTAGGAACATAAAGGGGGTCCATTGCCAAACGTCAGCGACTATTATTGTTACGAAAGCAAGGGTTTTGTCCAGAAACCAGTATATGTTTAAAGCACTGGGTCCTATGATGTACTGGAGAAATATGTTGTTCACGGGTCCATACGGCTGGAAGAACAGGTAGAACACGGTTGCTACAACCACAGGCGGAAGCATCAATGGATATATGAGTAGCGAGACAAGGTATTTCTTCCCTTTAAACGGTTTTTGGAGGAGATATGCTAGTGCGAGCCCAATGAAGAATTCTAATGGAACAGCGATTGCTACAAACAGGGCTGTTCTCCCAAGAGCTTCAATGAAACGCGTGTCCGAAAGAGCTCTTTGAAAGTTTACAAGCCCGTTGAAAGGAGCATTCCACCATTCAACGCCCATTAATGGGGACCATTTAACGAAAGCTAAGTAGATCATTATGATAAACGGTATTATAAGGATACCGTTTAATAAGAGGTTTAACGGTAGAGATGACAATATTTTTATAGATTTCGGCGGCTTCTCAGGCATGAATCTCCCCGTTTATCACGTAGGGAATAAACCATGGAAGTGTTAAAAAAAGATAATAGAACAGGTTAAATAAAGGATTATGGCATATATCCCTTGGCTCTCCACGCGGTCTTAATGGTATCAGGAAATAGTTGTGCTATAGACCTCCAGGCGGCGAGTTGTGCATCAACACCGTACTTCTTAGTTATCGAATCCCAGTCGCTTGCAATATTACTTAGAGCCGTCTCCGGGTCCATGGTGCCAGCTAGCACAGCGTTAACTGCTGTAGTTAGTTTCGAAGTATATTCAGGACCACCTCTTATGATGAAGTCGGGATAAGAGTATTTTAAAGCATCCATGTAAGCATTCACGAATTCTTCTCCATAACCTTCAACGGACTTGGCACGGTAATTCGGGTCCGTGAACCAACATTCTCTGTAAAGATCCAGAATAACACCGCTCAACACTACTTCTAATCCTATGTCAGGGGCTGTCATGAACTGGAGGAACAGGTAGGCAGCTTCAGGGTACCTGCTGTAGTTGCTGACTATCCCAACCCAGTTAACAGGGTTTGGCGAAGCCCTAATTAATGTTGGTGTTCCATTAATCTCAATCTTAACACCAGGCATTAATGCGGTGCCTGTAGCATTCTTTACCACAGAGTCGGGGGAGGATATAGCCATCTTGGTTAGGGAAGGCCATGCGGCAGTGAGCACGGACTCCCCATGTATGAATTTATCATACAGGTCTGCCCACGAAGCTGAGACAGCTTCCGGTGGCATGTAGGGTTTTAGTTTCAGTAAAGTATCAAACGCGTACCTTCCTTCGGGTGAATCAATCTTTGGATCCATAGTGTTTAAATCAAACAATATTCCACCAGCTTCTAGGAATATATTTGTCCATGTGATATATGCCGCGAAAGCTGGTTCGGCATAGAAGTATGCCCCCCAAACCTTGCCTCCTCTAGGTGATTGCAGGTTCTTCTCCGTAAAGAACTCGGCAACGTCTATAACCTCCTCCCATGTATCAGGCACTTTTAAGTCATAGCCGTAGATCGATTTGAACTCATCCTTGTAGTTTTGATTATTTAATAGATCCTTCCTATATGTTAGAGTAAATACATCAGAATCTAGTGTTAACGCGTATCTTGAACCCTTATAGAGAGTAGTGTAGGAGCCCAGGGGCTCTATTGGAGCACAGGTTCCAACATAGCCTGGATCGTACTTGTTGAAGTAGCTTGTTATATCCTTGGCTAATCCCGATTCAACCATATCTCCAAGCCATGTACTGAAAACCGTCACTATATCGTACGCTCCCGTCTTGGTGACAGCCTCGTTCATCGCTTTAGTGTAAACATCGGGCTCAGTACCCTGGGTTACAAGCTCTATGTTTACATCCGGGACGTACTTCTTCCATAATTCTAT
The DNA here is from genome assembly GCF_059755995.1 of Thermosphaera sp. Classification (NCBI taxonomy): domain Archaea; kingdom Thermoproteati; phylum Thermoproteota; class Thermoprotei; order Desulfurococcales; family Desulfurococcaceae; genus Thermosphaera; species Thermosphaera sp. The sequence continues at coordinate 21,341 of NZ_DBOUKL010000013.1, forward strand.
TGCCTTGTCAAGCTGGGCCTTTGAGCCCGAGACGTGGAGAATTCTCAGAGTAGTTCCTCTAGGTATGACTCCGTCATCAATAAGCTTTCTAATACCTTGAACAGCCCTCTGAGCAACCGGGCTTAGCTCTGAAATAGGTGGTGGAGTTGTTTCTGTTATAGTTTTAGTTACTATTTCAGCAGGCTTGGTTAAATATCCGAGAGCGTAGCCAACGCCCAGGGCAACTACCGTGGAGCCTATTGTTATTAAGAATTGTCTTCTAGAAGGGTCAAACCTCTTAGATTTTTCCTCATCCACCACAGATCCCCATTTTTCCTACGATGTTAAATATGTGTTTGTATTAACTTTATAAAGACGCATTATAACAGGTTTTATTACTTATGCTTCCCATTATCATCTACAACAGCTTGAGCGTTTGCTTTTCTTTCTTTTACCTAGCTGTAAAACTATTTCGAATAAGACTATGATCGGTAATGCTAGAATAGCACTTCCGAAGCTTCCACCGTCAGGCGTGATTATCGCCGCGACAATATATATTCCGATATATAATGGAGCCCTATACTTCGCCAGTAATTCCGGGGATAGGATTTCCACCAATATGAGTCCATAAACAATGATAGGAGTGGTCATGAAGATCCCTGAGAAGAGAACCGTGGATGTGACGAACCCTATGAAATCTACGTAGGCTATGATTGGTTGGATGTTGAACCATAGGTTAACTATTACGAAGGCTTTTAATATGATTGGGACTAGAATGAAAAGCCCGAATAAGCATCCCAGTATGAAACTCCCTATTACGGGGAGGAAAACCCTTCGTAAAATACGTTTCTCGTGCTCGTACAGCCCTGGTTCTATGAACTCCCATAATTCATAAATAAACATGGGTAAGGTGATCGTCACAGAGAAAAATAGTGAGGATAGAAACCATACTTCGAAACCCATGCTGAGATGTTCTGCTATGAAAGTAACATTTACTGGTCCGATGAGAGGTGATGACAGGATGTATGACGCTATCTCGTTAACAAGGTAAACCGAAAGCGGGAGGTAGTAACCGCTCATGAAGGACTCTGGGGTTACTAATGATGCAGGTAATGAAAGCATTAGTATCAGCGAGATAAACCACACTATAAAAGCCTTTCTCAGCCTGGAAATAAGCTCTTTTACATGCCTCTCATAGTATTTTATAAGCTCTGAGGATGTCAATCTTCAAAAACCCTTGGAGCTTACTCCTTGGCCTCGGTTTTAACTCTTTTTTTGATCTCGCTCAATATTTCCTCTTTTGTTTTACCTTCGGTAGGTATGCCCAGTTCTTTAGCCAGAGCCGATATCTCGTCCATTTCTTGTTCTTCACCGCGCGATGCTTTCTCGTATTCTCGCTTGGCCCTTCCTAACGCCTTTGCAAGCTCCGGTATCTTGCTAGGGCCGAATATAAGGAGTGCTAGGACGAGAATTATTATTACAACCCATTCTGCACCAGAGATCAATTTCGACCAAACCCCCTAAGACCCATTAAAGACATGGTTTTTCACCAATATATTTTTTTATTAAACATTAAGCTTGAAGAGTTTCTTGGCGTTGGAGAATAAGAATTTGTCCCTCAGATCACCAGTCAGTTTCAACCCCTCGATTTTTGCGTATTCGACAGGGATGTTTTCTATTAGGTCTGTTCCGAAAACGACCTTATCCGGAACAGTGGCTAGAAACACTTGGAGATCGAATGTGTGGCTCCATGATGTTTCTAGGTAAATGTTATCATATTTCTTAGCAAGCCATAACGCAGCGTTTACGTACGTTCCAAACCCTGCATGCGCGAGCACGATCTTCACATCAGGGTATTCTTCTGCCCTAGGGGCAGCGAGAATAGGGTCTGAGAACGAACCAGGACCTGTATGAATCATCACGGGGACTTTATGCTTGGCGGCGGCATCGAAGAGTATTGAGGCCTTAGGGTTTTGAGGCGAGATAGAGTGACCTGCCGTATGTAGCTTAACCCCCACGAACTTCAACTGGTTTAAAGCTCGATCCAATTCCTTAACTACTAACTCTTCGTTGAAATACGGGTTGATGCTTGCTAAACCATAGATTCTACCCTTGTACTTAATGCTTAATTCGTGAATCCTATCGTGAACCTTAACCGGGTCGGGAGCACCTGGGAATGGCTGAACTATGATTGCAACATCATGCTTGTTTAAATATTCGATCAGGTCTTCCTCTTTAATGTTTAATCCGAAGATACGGCATTCTCCCAGATGTATGTGGGTATCTATGACTTTCACATTCATCCCTCATTATTAAAGTAGTTGTGAAAACGTGATAAATAGGAGTATTATAACATGTTCTATGATTTCATTATGAGTCCTTGTTAAGTAATTTTAAATCGGTGGGGTTATTGGTTAAAGGAAAGGTTGCACTATTCCTTGAACCAAAGAAGCCGCTTCAAATCAAAGAGATAGAATTCCCCGATCCCTCGTATGACGAGGTTTTAATCAAAGTTAAAGCCGTAGGTGTATGCCACACAGATCTCGCTACAATAGATGGAGAATTCCCACCTCCCCCGCTCATGCCTACAGTTCTGGGGCATGAAATAGCGGGTGAGATCGTTAAGGTGGGGAAAGGAGTAAAAGATGCTAAGCCAGGGGATAGGGTCGTTCTCTCATGGCTTTGGCACACCTGTGGAAAATGTCAACACTGCAGGCGCGGTAATGAGCAATTGTGTGATAATCTGGTTGAAACAGGTAGACACGTATATGGGGGTTATGCTGAATACGTTATTGCAAAGGCTTCTCATGTTTTACCGATTCCAAGCAATGTACCGTGGGAGTATGCCCCGGCTGCCACAGACGCTATTGCCACACCGTTTAAAGGATTAAGAGTTGCTGGTGCTATGGAGGGGGATATTGTAACGGTATGGGGAATAGGATCTCTCGGATTTAACGCTATACAGGTTGCTAAGGCTAAGGGATGTATGGTGATAGCTGTAGGGCGGAGCGAGTTTAAACTTAAAAGAGCATTAGAAGTTGGAGCAGACTACGTGGTTAACTCCAATAAAGAGGATCCGGTTAAAAAGATCATTGAGCTATCAGCTGGTGGAGCTGATATTGCTCTTCAACTAGTCCCCACAGATGTAGCTACATACGAGCAGGCGTTCAACTCTCTCAGGAAGGGAGGAAAGCTTATACTGCTTGGCTATCCGCAGGGCAAGCTTTGCCTACCCGTTATAGAGTGGGGTCTTACCGAAAAATCGGTTATAGCTTCACTAGCGTTCACAAGATATGATATTGCTGAAAGCCTTAGGTTGCTTTCACAAGGGAAGGTGAAACCCGTGATAACAGTCTATAAGGGTGGAATCGAAAAAATTAATGAAGCACTAGATGATTTGAGAAAGGGAAAAGTTCTCGGCCGCCCCATCCTTTTAATGGATTAATTATCTCAAAAGATCCATTTTTTCCTCGTAATATTTTTTCAATGCCTCGAGAGTTTTCCAATCTGGTTGGGCTTCCACATCTCCTCTGGTCGTTACTACAAGCATTCCTGCGAGACTTGCTAATTTTAACGCATCTTTCAATGGGATTTGCTTTAGGAAGCTTGCAATGAAGACAGCGTCGAAAGCATCGCCTGCTCCAATCACGTCCTCAATCACAGGTGTTGGATAGGCGTATTCGCGATAGAACTCACCGTCTCTAGTGTATAAACTGCTTCCCTCCTCTCCACTTTTAACAACAACTATATCGATGCCTGATTGGAATAGTTTGGAAATAGATTCCTCTAACAGGTTTTGTGGGAACAGTATTTTCAAATCCTCTTTGTTTGTAAAAACAATTTTTGAACCATGTATAAGGGGGAGAAGTCTATCTCTCACATTTTCAACGTTTCTCCAGAGCTTAAGTCTTATATTGGTGTCGAAGAAAACTTCTTTTCCAAGCTCCCTGGAAAGCTCGCTTAACTTTTTAACAGCACGGTAACAACTTTCACTGAGGGCTGGAGTAATTCCGGTCAGGAACACTCTTCTCGCTCTTCTCACATAGTCTTCTTGAACATCTTCTTCATCCATGTATGAAGCTGCAGATCCGTGTCTGTAGTAGAATACTGTGGATTTCCCCGGTATAGGGTAATGTCTTTGAATAAAATATATTCCTGTTGGCGCGTCATCCACGGCTTTGATGCAACTGGTATCTATGTTTTCAGCCCTCAACGCTCTTAAGATCATTTCTCCGAATTCGTCTTTACCTACTCGAGTAATTAGACCCGTGCGAAACCCTAGTTTTGAAAGCGCTGAGAGCACGTTAAACTCGGCTCCTGCTATGTGCACCTCAAAGTATCGCGAATACCTTAACGGTCCCGGAGTCACATTGTTGAGCTGGATCAGCACTTCTCCGATGGAAATAAAATCATAACTTTCCAATCCCAGTAACCTCTCTTCTAACTATATTTTTATTCCGGCCTCTCGATAAATATTATCTAATACTTCCTTTACAGCGATAATATCGTTCTCACTAAGAGCGTTCAAAGGTTCTGCTGGGAGACCGATATCGAAGCCCCTTACCTTTAAAGCAGCCTTCGTTAAAACCAATCCTTCAACCTGGTATTCCTTTGATAATCCACGGAATTTTGCAACAAGGATTTGTAAGCGTGAGGCTCGTTTTAAATCACCTGCTTCAAAGCTTTTCACAATTTCAACCGCGATTTCTGGTATGGCATTGCACACGCCACATATGTGAGCATCTGCTCCATATATTAAAGAGTCGAGGATTAAGGAGTCGCTGGCTATTCCCACGTAGAAATCCTCCAGCAGGTTTGACACGATATCAATCACTCTTTCCACCGAGCCTGTCGAGTCTTTCACACCGGCCAGGTTCTGAATGTCTCGTTTAAGTTGCTTAATAATGCTTGGGGTAACGTCAACCCCTGTTTTCGAAGGATTATTGTACACGAAGAGGTTACATTCTAATTTGCCAAGTCTACCATAGTAATTCTTTAGTTCTTTCATACCAGCCTTATAGTATAAGGGGGGAAGTGATGCGATGTTCTCGACCCCAAGTTCTATTGAATGCTTCGCCAACTCCAAGCTATCCTCTAAACTAGCCGCTGATACGTTATTTATTATTAAATAATTGCTTGGTACCAGGTCCGCGATTAATGAAATAATCTTCTTTCTCTTACTAACAGGTAGTAAGAGACCCTCGCCATAGGTGCCGAGAGTGTAAAACCCTTTTATACCGCTTTTCAACTGGAACTCTATAAGCCTGGATAGGGATTCCCTGAGAGTATCTTCTTTTTCATGCACCGGTGTAATAAGCGCCGTTAAAATACCTCTTGGTAATCCGGGTTTAGGCATTTCTAGCACCCGAGGGATTCATTCTTCTATGCGTGTAAAGTAGGTATTAAATAAAACATAAAACAATGTTTAATTACTTCAATAAAGGGCTTTGAAGCATTGGCGTCTTCAATCAACAAACTCTATAAAGTCTTTTATAATCTTCTTAAAAGCCTTTCTCAAATGAATGCTAACAGTAACTTTGGATAAACCTAAATAAGAACCTATTTCATACTGCCCAGCGCTCTTCGGATATTCGAAATACCCTGTTTCAAAAGCCATTTTCAAAATTCTCCGCTCAGACGGGGTAAGTTTGTCCAATATGATATTTAAAACCGACTCCTTCATGAGTGTTGAAGAAAGTTTCTCAATAGAATCAATACTAGAGTACTCGACGTTGTGGCTACCATAATAGTTTTTCAACATTTTGAGATATTTTTCCAGGTCTTCCCGGTCTCCCAAAACCAAGTAATCTCTGCTTCCTTTGTCGAACAAATATGGTGAGATGATTTGAATATTATTGTCCTGGGCTAGCTTGTAGAACTCGCAAACTCTTTTCAAACCATATATCACGTATAGTTCGTCTATTTTTTGAATACGTATTTTGACAATCTTACTTTTCCTCAGATAATAATCATCTATCATTAACTGCTTAACGATTTTGTTTATCTCTCCCCCGTAAGTTAGGGCAACGATGAAGTAGTAGTCACGACCTGGTAACTTGTAAACATTAACTAAAACTCTTGAATCATTAAGCTCGCTGATTTTGCCGAGAAAACTATTCTTTGCAGTTTTAACTCTAATATTGTAGAAAGCAATATTCTGATCAAAAAGCACGGTCGAACTCAAGCAAACTCGCCATAAATAATTATAAAATACACTGTCTATTAATCTTTAACGTGAACACTTGTCCATTGAAATAGTGTCACACATACAGGGTGTTCGAGAGGAAGATAAGGAAGAGTGATGCAAACACTGTCATTAAGGTTGCGGGAAACGTGTACTTGTATACTTTATGAAGAGGGGTGTTGAAGTGTTTCGCAGACATTACTAGGCATGCATGAGCCGGAGAGAGCATTGCGCCGAGGAAGCCTCCCAGGAATGCAAGGGTTGTATAATACCATGACGTTGTTAACAGGTTTTTCAAAGCCGGGAAGCCCAGTGCCACGAACGTGAACTCGAAACCAGTGGCTATAACTATTGAGAATGGAACAGCAAATACTGCCAGGACACCGTAGCCTGCTAAGCGCTCTGCTAGAGTATTCGCCAAACCACTAACCCTTATAGAGTTGCCGAAGACGAGGGAGATTATTATTAAGCCTATCAATGTCGGGTCGAGAGACTTCTTAACGGCCTGTTTAATCACGCCGGCATCGGGACGGTAAAGTATCAGGAACAATGCCACCACTATTAAAAGGGCCGAGTAGAGCGGCAGGTTGAGGTAGATGGAGAGGAGTGCTATCAACGGGAAGGGCCAGAGGTGGATCAACCCCTTCAACCTACGATTCTCATCCGAGTTGACAGCCCTTCCCCTAGAAATATATGTGAACAATACGGCTCCGGAAATGGCTGAGGAAACCATTACAACCCAGGTCCTAGCGAAGAGCTCACCGTACGATAGTCCAAGCACTGCGGAAGCAAGTATGATGTTCTGATAGAGAGGCCAGGTTGAAACCCATATGTGTCTAAACCAGTAATTGAGAAAGGTCTTCTCCACCCCGTTAAACCCTGCTTTCGAGTATATAGGATCGATCATTGTGGCTGAAACATATGCACCGGCGGGCATTGGGAGCAACCCGATCGCCGCCGGCACACCGATAGATGCTGTTCTCCAGCCTAGTGATTCGAAAGAATCAACCATCTCCTTAGAAGCTTTAGTATTCCTATAGAGGTTTGCGAGAACCATCGCAAAGGTTAGAGATAACACGGTGTTAAGCATTGTAGCGTTGAAAGATTCAACCACCACGTTGAAAGCATTCACACCTAGCAGTGGAATAGAATAGAGTAAAAAAGCGGTTGTTATTGCTAATGCAATGTTAACTCTCTTCAACACAAGGATAATTGCCGAGCAGACCGATACTGCAAACACTAACACAGGGTCCGGCCCCAGGGTCAACAGTCAATTCACCACACGCCATCAGCCATTCATGATAGGGAATCAAGTTTAAAGCTCTTCAACCCGGTTGTTAAATCGGCGAAACCATAGCATGGGTTGGAGAACCCTTTCACCGTGAACATTCCAGCAACGCTAACGCTGTTCCCGATGTTAGATATTGCTTCATCGAGTCTTTTAACAGGACCAGTAACCCTGCGTGGGAAGTACTATCAGGTCTCGCGGTGGAAGGTTACACGTATATTGGAAGGAGAGCGAACATGGCGACAGTTCGCGTCTTAGAAGACAAAGGCATAAGAGTCTTATTCATTTATAAAGAGGACAGTACTCTCCTTTAATGTTGCAAACACGCTCGCAGTAGCTTGGTTATGCTTCTTGAAATGTTGCATAATGGTTTAAGCATTTTTTACAAAAATTGGTTGGATTCAGTTGAATGATGGCCCTTGTATTCTTTTCCTCTTGGAAAAGAGCGAGGGGAAAGAATCGCGGTGATCTACAAGTTTTTAATAAATTCTGAAGTAGAGAAGGGTGAACTGTAGCGTGGAGGGCCCGCCCTTTAGGGTGGGGCTACTCCCTGGCACCTCCTGGTTCTTCAACGCATTTTTCGATTAGGTATTCGAAGAGCTCTATATACTTCATGCCATGATCCGGTATTACGATGACGACATCCCCATCTATTGCTCCAGCCTCTATTAGCTTCTTGGCGGCGTAGACTACGGCACCGCCGCTGAGACCTATGAGCAGGCCTTCTTTTCTCGCAAGATGTATTACAGTGTTGAAGGCTTCTTCAAGCGAAACATCCGTAACCCCGTCTAGCTCTGCATAGCCAAGCCATTTCATCCCAGTTTCAACCCTTCTAAGACCAGGTATGAAGCTGTCTTTCGATGGTTGAACACCGTAAACCTTGACATCCCCATACATGCTCTTAAAGTAGACAGCGAGTGCCGAAATGTGTCCTGATGTGCCGAGACCGCTCACGATGGCGCGCGGTCTTCTACCCATCTTCCTTAACTGGTAATCAATCTCCTTCGCAGTGTACTTCAAGTGCACGATGAAGTTGTTATCGTTTTCGAACTGATTGAGTGTGTATGCGTTGTCCCTCGTAGCGTCCTCGATGACTTTTTTCACGGCTTCAACTGTCAGTTGTGTGGGTACTCTGACAACCTCGCTCCCCAGCGCTTTGAACAAGTAGTCAACACAGTGTTGAGCTGTTATTGGAAGATACACCCTAGTTTTTAACCCCAAATAGTTTGCAATGCCGACTATGCCTAGTCCAGTGTTAGTTGACGTGGCTTCGTAAATTCTCTCCGCCTGCAACAAGCCATATTCTCGTGCACGCTTCACCATGTACCAGGCAATTCTATCCTTAATGCTCAGGCTTAATGGGTGGTACCATTCTAACTTAGCCCAGACAGTGACCGTGTTGCTACTGAGGTTTTTGATCCTTAACAAGGGGGTAGGTACATCCCGCTCGAGTAGCTCTAGCAGGCCAGTGTAAACGCGTGCAGAATCCCCGATAACATTGTCGTAAAAGCCGAGCTGTTCAATAGGCACTTCAACACTGAGCTCGGACTCCTCCTCGGCTACTGGTATGAGCCTTGTGCCAATGGCTTCTAGCCCATTAAAAACCTCAAGCCCTGTTTCAACATAGCCTTCTTTATCAATCATAACGGGTCGAGTTCTCTTCCTGCGTAGAATCTCTTTTACAACATCTATGTAGTGTTCCAGCGGAAGCGATCTCCCTCTCACAGCAACAGACTCTAGGAGTCTCATCGCTGACCACTAGTTCTATGAATAGATGTAATAGTTTTATAAACCTAGTCCGAGAAGAAGCAGGTTTAAGAAAGTTAAATTGTGAAAAACCAGTTCTGCTTAACAAGCCCTCCGAGGAACCATCCACGGAATCTTCAGGAAAGGCTTCAACAAGGTAGAGGCAACAGTTAAGCTTGAGGAGGCCGGGGCACCTTAGAACAACATACGGGTTAATCCATGTTGAAACGTTAGAGGAGGATGTGCAAAGCTATACCTTATTTGTATATGAAACATGGTGTACGAATATAGAAGTAGCGCCGGGGGCGGGATTTGAACCCGCGCGGGGAATCCCCCACCGGCTTAGCAGGCCGGCGCCCTACCAGGCTAGGCGACCCCGGCTTCGGTTTTCATATTATTCCTCGACTACTTATTAATGTTTCTCCGCATTAATTGCTAGCTCCAGTAGTCCGAGATCATCCTCACGGTTAAAGCCAGCAGGAGTACGTTCCTCACCTGGATTATCCAGAAAACTAGTGAGGATGTTGAGGCAGGGTTGTTTTCGATAGGGAGTCCGAGCCCAAGGGTCTTGTTTAAAACCTCTCTTAAAAACCCGTCCCGGAACCATAGAAGGATTATTAATGCGTTTAAAACCTCGGAAACCAAAGCAGAGGCCCGGAGCCTGGGGTCACTGTTGCAGAGATACAATAGTGGTATTGCTAACAGTATGGTTTGTGGGACGGCGACGGGGTTTAGGGTCCAGGATGCCAGGATTAGGATGGTTGCGTGTAACGCTATATGATCTCCCAACGGTCTCAACCCGTAGAGTATGAGTATGATGGTTGACAGCACCCCCCACGACACAGCGTACAATGCCTGAGTATTCACACTGCCCGTGAACAACCAGTAAACACTACTGTTAAACGCGGGGGTAAGGTAGTTGGAAACAAGATACTCCAGGGAAGATGGGTTGGCAACGTATAGTGTTGCGAAAGCTATGAGAGGCGGGAGAAGCCCGGCATAGTGTTTCAACGGGCGCGTCGACCCCAGCATGTAGGCGAGGCTTAGGCCGAATAGGATTGTGAAAAACGGGTTCCAAGCCGTTAACAACCCAGCGTACAAGAGGGCCTTGTGATACTCCTTATCGAGGAGGCTGGATAGAAACGGAATGTACAACGGCAGTACTAGAGAGTCGAGACTGTAAATCCCGTAAACCAGGAGGCTCGCGAAGCCTATGGGAAGCCACCGCTCATTAAGTCTGTTCGAGAGCTTCTTTTTGAACAGGATTAGGGCTGAGAGGGTTGAGATAATCGAGACTATTGACTGTGCGGTGTAGAGGGCGGTTGCGTAAGCGGTTGAGAAAACATTGCTTGAGAACAGGAAGGCTAAGGCGGTTAAAACAGTAAAAGCCAACCCTGCCAGGGGAGGCTCGGGTAGCTTGTAATCCAGGTATGGGATGGGAAAGATGTTTTCACCACTGCATAGCGCACCCCTCTTTGCCTGGTTAAACCATTGGTTCGGGTTGCTGCAGGGGTTTGCGAGAATCCCCTTATAATATGAGCTGTAGAGGTCATTGTAGATCGGGTGGGGGTTGAAAACACCGTGGAAAACATACTCCTGCACCTCAACAGGCATGTGCAGGATGAAACCTGTGGCCAGGATCGCTATGACTAATGCTAAAAGGGTTTTAAACCTCATTTCAGAGGTCACCATACCTTGTTTTATATTGAAGGAGAGCATTAATTATACTATCGGTGGCGGGGGGAATTGTCAAAGCTTGATTTAACAAGTATTTCCCACTACTTGATCATAGCCTTGCTCTTCACATTATCGCTCATGGTTTTCTACCAGAGTGCTTCTGATTTCACGAGGCTAGAGATTGAGAGAGGGGGGAGGGGTTATGTTTCCGACGAGGTATGGTATGTTTCGTCAGCCAGGAATATTTTGTACAAGATTTTTCACGTGGAGCCGAGGCTTTCAAACGGTTCTTACGGGGCAACGATAATCTACGAGGGATACATCAACTCGTTCAGGCTTAAAGCAGATGCAAGGGATTTAAACATATCTGTTAGAGCAGACTACTCCAAGCTGAAAGGCTTCTACGTGGTAGCGCCCTCTGAGGAAAGTTTTAACGCATACTTGTCGAGGATTAGGGAATATGTTAACGTAACAGATATTGTGCCGGGGTGGATGCTTCCTGATGCAGAGAGGGTTAACGAGTACATAAACTGGGAGCACCCGCCCGTGGGCAAGTATTTTGTTGCAGCATCAATTTGGCTTCTAGGCGATTACCCGCTTCACTGGAGGCTTCCAGCAATATTAACCGGGGCTTTAACAGTTGTGCTAACGTACCTTTTAATGCTTAGCCTTACAGGGAATCAGGCGGTATCCCTGACCGCCAGCCTCCTGTTAATGTTGGACCCCTTGTCCAAGGCCTTGGCCAGCATAATGTTGCTAGACGTTTACATAGCATTCTTCACGGTTTTGACAACCCTTCTAGCTGTGAAGGGCTTGCTGAAGCATGCTATGATCGCGGCTGTGGTGGGCGGGACGTTCAAGTTCTCAGCACTGTTCCTCCTTCTCCCGGTTGTCTTCCTCACGGTTAGGAGGGATGTGAGGAGCAAGCCCTCCTTCACCACGCTTATATCATCGCTCATCCTCAACATCATGTTGGCTGGGGCGTTATTCCTTGCCCTGACAACACTGGTTTCCCTACCAATAGCATCTTACATGGGGTTTTCAAACTGGGTTAAATACTCTCTGATAGGGTCTTTCACATGGCATACAAGCGTGAAATGCACTGGGGCTAACTGCCCTATTTCATCAGCCCCGTGGGAGTGGTTCATGAGCGTCAACTCCTTTCCACTCTACATTTATCCCGACGGCTCGGCGTTGAAGGCGTCGGGCACCTGGCCTTTCTGGGTCTCCTCGCTCACTCTTTCAATAACACTAGCCCCGGCGTGCTTCAAGGATAGGAGGTTTGGAAGGCTGTGGGTTTTCTACATAGGGGTTTTCTCAGGCTACCTCCTCCTATGGGTGGTGGGGGGTAGAAGCCAGTACAGCTTCTACAGTATACAGCTAGCGCCACTGGTTTACTCAACCCTGGTATACGCTGTACCCTCCATAATCTTTGACAGGGGCTTGCTGATAGAGACCCTGGGCTACTGGGGTAGGCTTAAAGAGTTGATCCTTAAAGCAGTGATCGCTTAACACTATCCCCGGGTTTTTAAATCAATACGTATCGATTTCTAAACGGGGCTTAACATGGCTGGCGTTATCTCGAGGATGCGTTTGATAACTGTTAAGATGCCTGAGATTTATGTTGAGGGATTGGACGAGCTTGTTAAAATAGGGAGATATAGCAGTAGGAGCGAGGTTATCAGGGTTGCTATAAGGGATTTGTTGAAGAAGGAGTTATGGATTAGTGAAGGCGAGTTCTCCTGATTTTTCAAACCGTTCTCTAATTCTCCTAATTACAAGCTTTATTAAAGGGTCGTCCTCGTCTAGTTGCCTCATGCTTAACGGGGGGTTGAAATCGGGTAGTATTCTCCTCAGGGTTTCAAGCTCAACAGGTGTGGGGTATACTATAGGGTTTAACACTTCAATAGCCATGGCCTGCCTCGAACCCTTGATATACTTAAAATCTCCTTCCCCAACACCTGTGTCAAGGATTTTAGACAGCCTTTTCCAAACCTCCTCGGGCGTGCCAGTTATAACTTTTCCAGCGGTGAACTCACCCATTAATGATTTGACGCGTCCGCTGACATATAGGATTATCCTGTCACCCCTTCTCACTTCGAAACCCATGTACCTCCTCAACTCATACTTCTTCACGCCGGTGAAAATTCTGTAAGCGTACACTGGCTTAATGCTGAAGATGTAGATGGCCAATTAACCACCTTTCAACGAGTATTTTAATAAGATTGCTTAGAATTATTTATTTCTTGATGTTGAAGGTTGGTATATCTGATCAGTGATGATTGACACCAGTGCTGAAGATGATCGCAATGAGCTCGGTAAAACCCGGGGACGTCGTACTCGTATACATAGATGATTCGAGAAAGTTTGTCGTGAAAGTAACGCCGGGGAAGATCCTTGGAACAGACAAAGGCTTCATCAAGCACGAGGATCTGATAGGAAGACTTTACGGTGAAAGCGTGGTCACGAGCCAAGGGGTTAAAGCCCTACTGCTCCATCCCTTGAGACATGATTACTCATCCACAGTGAGGAGGATTACTCAAATAATATACCCGAAGGATGCTTCACTAATGATTTACTACTCCGGCCTGAAACCCGGCGGCATTGCTGGCGAGGCAGGGGTTGGCTCAGGAGTTCTAACGCTCTCGCTAGCCGAAATAGTGGGGGAGAATGGGCTAGTATACGGTTTCGACGTGAACGAGAAGGCTCTTGAGAATGCCAGGGCGCATTTAGAGATTCATGGTTTGAGCAGTAGGGTAAGGCTGATTAAACACGATGTCAGGGAACCATTAGGTGTAACAGGGCTTGACGCGTTCTTCCTGGACATGCCTGATCCATGGAACGCTCTCGACAGTGTTTACCAGGCGGTTAAACCAGCGGGAACCGTTTTAGCATACGTCCCCACCGTGAACCAGGTCGAGAAAACAGTCCTATCGATGGAGAGGCACGGCGGGTTCGCAGATATTCATGCTTATGAAACACTGCTTAGAGAGTACAGCGTTGAGGAGGGTGCCACCAGACCCCATACTCTCATGGTTGGGCATACAGGCTTCATCGTGTTTGCGAGAAAAATAGTAGTATCCTAGAAGCGATGCTTCCCCTTCACGTACAGGTAGATAGTATGGGATAAACCGTTATCATCTCTCACGTCCACCACCCTCTCCTCTCTCCACCCGGGTATTCTAAACTCGTGGCTAACTATTCTAGTCCCGTCTCTCAGCTCTTTCTCAAACTTCGGTTTCAATGCTTCATTAACTGATGTGAGGAGGAATAGAGTTACAATGGTTGCCTCCTCGATGCTTACCTCGAAAAAATCGCCATGAATTATGAACGCCCTGTCGGAGATGTTAGCCTTCTTTATCTTTAAGGAAGCCTCCTTAACCCTTTCCAAATCCTTCTCTATCCCTACAGCCTTCTTAACGTTGAACTCTTTAACGGCAGTGATAAGTATTCTGCCATCACCGCATCCTAGATCGTAGAGAACGTCTTCGGGGCCAGCGTTCGATAATTTAAGCATCTCCCTTACCACGGGGTAAGGGGAGGGAACGTATGGCACGTAGGGTGGCAAAACTCAGGTTCCCTCATGCTCCGTTGGTGAAGCAGCAATCTCGACGCCAAGGCTCCTGATCTTCTCCAGCATTATCTCCTGAGCCTTAGACTCATCCGGCTGGAGAGCCTCGTTTAACGGTAGCTGGGAAAGAAGCCACTGGACTCTTCCGTCATCAAGCTCCACGAGTATTTGCGGCGCCCACGCCATGCCGAACTCATCCTTATCCCCGTGCTCGACAAGGTAGACGTAATCCTCCTCCTTAACCTCTAGCTCAGAGTTAACTCTCTTGCTCAAATCCTCGGCCATTTTAACCCACATTTTATGGTAGGGGTGGTGTTTAGCCGTGACCAATACGACCTTTTTGATTTTAACCATTAATCAACTACCTCCATGTCTAGATCTAAGATTATACTGTAAACATATTAAATATGTGCTCTAGACTTCTCAAACGATACAGGATTGGGATCAGGGCGCTCGCCAAGTAAGGAGTGGGCCCTAGGGAGGTTTTGAAAACACTGTAGAATAGGGCTGTTAAAACCCGCTCCAGCTCCTCCGGAGGATCCGAGTGAACGCCCGAGATGAAGCAGTCTTCGACAGGTCTTAAAACTGCCCCGTCCTCTCTTAAAACATGGATGCTTCTGCAACCATTGAAAAACTCTTTCAACAAATCCTCTAGAGTTGTGGAGAACAGGAGCGTGGAGGAGCCTCGCCCCAGTTTTTCAAGAATGTATTCCTTGCCACCAGTGGTTAGCAATCCCACCTCAAAGTTTTCATAGGATAGTTTCCCATAGAGTGCTCTTATCCTTTCAAAAATATCTCTGCGCTTGAAACCCGGCGTTAACTCCACATAGAGGAGTCTCATTCCCTACACTGGCGGGGGCTTAGGCTTTCTCTCCTCCTCAGCCCTCACCTTGACAATACCGTAGTGGATTGCGCACGAGACGCAGTAGCATTTCGTCACAGGGTATCTTTGTATCACAGCCCCCTTCTTCTCAAGCTCCTCCGCGAGTTGCGGTGGGACCGGGCTGTACATCCTGGTTACACATATGGCTTTATCGCTTGGAACCCTTCTCCCGCAGTTATCGCATTGGACAATCTCAACCTTACCTTTATCGCCCTTGTGCCTACCCCTGCTCTCCCTTTTCTTAGGCATGTGTGTAAACACCTCGTTAAACAATCTTGCTGAATCTATAAAATAATACTGTTATAAAACTATTGCCACCGCGCCCGCTACGCCCTATTGTTTCTCAAAAGCTCGGTTAACCCGCCGGAGCCTATGATATCCTCCCACCTTATTCCGAAGGCTGAGAGGAATTGTTCAAGCCCGCTTTTAACAAGCTCAATGTACTTATCAGGGTCTACTTCGTGAAGCCTCGTTAACTGTATAGCCTTATAGCCCTCCTTGCTCTTCACCTTGACAAACGTTATAATATCCCCCTCCTCCACGCTGTACCCGTAGTTCATTAATTGGAGGGCTGCCTTAACATGCGGCGGCTTAGTCTTAGTGTAGAGGGATGGCGTCTTGGTTAAGGCCACCCTTATGGCGAGCCGGTCGAGCGTTATCTCCTTCCTCCTAATATCGTTATGTATTGTCTTCACCTGATGCTCCAACCACTTGACGAACTCTATGAAACCCGCGGGGTTTTCAACGCTTCTAAGCTTTTCGATAACATTCTCGAACAAGTCTTTCAGGAACTCCGGAGTATTCCTCTTCTTCGCGACAAGCCCCTTGATCTCTATGCCGCCGTCAACCGTTCTGCCCAGGTAGTTCTTCTTAAGCCCTGTGAAAACCACGTATGTAAAAGACTTGTCAATCTCGATCTCAAGCCCTAGTTTCTCAAGGATCCATGACTGCAGCTTCCTCAACTGCTCCTGGGTTGGGGCCCAGACGAATATTGAATCTGTGTCACCGTACAGTGTTTTAACCCCGAGATCCGCGGCCTTCCTCACAATAGTGTAGAAGGACTTCCTGCCCATCGCGGTAACGCTTTCAGCCACGGCTGGGGAGTAAAGGGAGAACTTCTCATCCCCGAAGACCCCGTAGCTAGCGTTTATGAAGACCTTGATAGCTCTCTGAACCACCTCGTACCAGGCTAGGGTTTCAGGGGGAAGGCTCTTATCCTTAGACCTCTTCTTATATATTCCAACCCTGTAATCCCTTAGAATACCGGTTAGTTGCGCGGTCAACCCGGGCTTGTCAACGCAGACTTCGTGAAGCCTTCTCCCGGTTTCATCGACAATATCTATTGTCTTGCTACACCACTTCATGTCAACGGTCTCATAGCTCAGATTGTATTTTTTGATAATGCTAGGGTATAGGGAGGCTATGTCGAGGACGACCACGTTGAAGAAAGCCCCTTTCGGAGGCTCAACCACTAAGGCTCCAGCGTACTTCTTACCCTCAATAATCGCCTTCGTCCCAGTGCTCCTTACATGCCTCAGAATATCCTCCTTGTTAGGTATGAGGTAGCCGAGCTTCCTGTGCTCCCAGAAGAACAGATTTTGAATCCAGTTCGATATCTGCCTCCTACACAGGTCTTCAATGCTTGTCTTTGAAACCCTGGCTAGAAGAATAATGAGTTTCCAAACGAGTTCATTGCTGAACATTGTCAGGTTCAGCGTGATCTCAGCATCCCTATAGTTGTATGCAACTAGCAGCGAGGCTGATATGTCGCCTATGGTTTCCTCAAAACCTATTTTCGACACTCCGAGCAGTGCTCCAGAGACAGCGTCAAGCTTCTCCTCCTGGTATTTCCCCCCGAAGGCATAGTTTTTAACAGCCCTGTTCGAGAAGAACTTGTAAAGGTCTAGGTGAATGCTCGTGTCAATCCTGATCATGTCCTCCCCTATCTTCAACGGGATGTGGCTTCTCGGTATGCCCAGCTTGAAAGCCCTCATGTACAGGTATTGAAGGTCGAAGTTATCGCCGTTGTAAGTGAGGACTACCGGGTAACCCCCCATTATTCTGAAAGCTTCCAGCAACATGTCTTTCTCAGAGTCAAACACCTCCACCTCGGCTTCAACAGGGTAGTCCTCCATCATGTAGTCGAAATCATGCTTGTACTCCCTGGCCAGCAGGAGTATTTTCTTCAACCCATCGCTACCGGCTAACGCTATGCTAATCACAGGGTATTCAGCAAGCTTCGGGCTTGGGACACGCCCTTTGAACGGGGTGAAAACCTCTATGTCAACTGCTACACGCTTCACCTTTGGCGGGGACTCCTCGAACAGGAGGAGGAGCTCCTCGGCAAGCTTCACTGTTTCAGGAGGCTCATTCCTGAACAACTCCCTTACTTTTTCAACAAGGGATTGAGGGATCTCGGGCTTAACCATTACGAGCTTCTGGACACCGTTGGAGAAGTCTGTGACATACCTCATCCCCGGTATCAGCCTGTTATCGTAGATGTAGTTTGCATGATACTTTATCTTAGCCTCCCACGCGGTGTTGAACTTGCTCCTAATCTTCCTCACGACCAAGGGGTCCTTGGTTACCACCTTCACCAGGCGAACCCTCTCCATGGTGAGAGGGTTGATCTTGTACTCCTCCTCGATAGAGTCTACCCCGGAGTTCTCCAGGTTCCCCAGCCTCTCTCTTATCAACGACGGGTCATCAGATGTTAGGAAGTATGGTTTGTGCCTGGTGGGGTCGGCTATTTTAACAAGCCTCTCCCCTTTCTCATCAACGAATTCTAGGATAGCCTTCTCCATCTTACCATCATAGTAGACTCCTAGAAGGTAGTGAGGCTTGTTCAAAACCTTCTCATATGTTTCAGAAGGGAGGGATGCAACATAGCCTATCTTGCTAATCCTCATCAACCTAACCCTTTGCAGACTTGATAGCTAGTATTGCTTGGATGATATCCCCTTTCGAATTAACAAGGGCTTTGCGAGCTTCCTCGTATGAAACCCCTGTCTGCTCCATGACGAACTTGATGTCTTCCTCAGGTATTTTAACCTCCTCAGCAACCGGTTGCTGAGGAGCCGGCTGCGCTGAAACCTCTTCCTCCTTCACCACGCCTGAGATTTGGAATGCGACCTGACCCCCTGTTTTGAACGCAACAACCTGCGGGCTGGTTATAACCAGCTTCTTGTTCTTCAGGAAAATCTCAACCCTGTCAACATCACCGTATTCTTCAACATCAATACCCATTTTCTTAAGCATCCGCTTAAGCTCTCTCGGGCTCATGGAAAACACGTGTAAAACACCTCTCTCACTGGTTAAACAAACATATAATAGATGTGATTTATATCTTAATCAACCAGGTTTCCCAAAGAAGTAGTTAGTGAGTGATATGTTTGACGGTTAAGCTAAGGATTTTAGGCGGCGGCAGGGAAGTAGGCAGGGCTGCATACCTCCTAGAAGGCAAGGAGAAAGTGCTTTTCGACTACGGGGTAAACTTTGACGAGAAGGATATGCCGCAGCTGCCTCTCCACGTGAGGCCTGTCGACCTTGACGCTGTCGTAATCTCGCACGCCCACTTAGACCATGTGGGTGCAGCTCCATACCTGTTCATCACCGGTAAGCCAAAGATATACTCGACACGCCCAACCCTTGACATAGCTAGGCTTCTAACAATAGACTTCCTCAAGCTCAACGCCGCGGTGATCGAGTACGACATGCTGGAGTTTGAGAAAATGTACTCCAGCACGGTCTTCGTCGACTACCAGGAGTCTGTTGAGCAGGGTTTCAAACTAGTGTTTTCAAACGCGGGCCACATCTTAGGTAGCACCATGGTCTATCTCGAAACCTCAACCGGGGAGAGAATCCTTTACACGGGAGATGTTAACAATATCTCCACCTGGACACTCTCCGGAGCTGATTTCCTGCCCGCGAGCGTTGACACTATTATTATGGAGTCAACCTACGGCGGGAGGAACCATCCTAAGAGGCATTTAGTGGAGAAAAGGTTTGTCGAAACGGTTGAGGAGGTTGTGGACAAGGGGGGCACAGTACTGATACCTGCCTTCAGCGTTGGCAGGAGCCAGGAGTTGATGACCCTTCTCACGAGCGAGCTACCATATGTTGACGTCTACATCGACGGCATGGTTAAAGACATCAGCGAGATCTACTTGAAACACAGGAAGTTCCTTAGAGACCCCAGCTTGTTCATGAAAACCGTGGAGAACGTTAACTTCGTAACCAAGGCGAGCGAGAGGAAGAAGCTTGTCAACAAGCCCTGCGTGATAATAGCCTCCGCTGGAATGTTGAAGGGCGGTCCAAGCGTGTACTATTTCAAGAAGATTGCGGATAACCCGAGGAACGCTGTCCTCCTGGTGAGCTATCAAGCACCAGCGAGCAATGGTCACAAGCTCCTCGAGGAGGGCAGGCTCCCGGAGATGGAGCTTAACGAGGTTAAGGCCAGGGTTGAGTGGTATGATTTCTCAAGCCACGCTGGGAGGGACGGCCTCGCGGAGATAGCTGAGAAGTACAAGGCAAGCGTGAAAAACATCGTCCTGATCCACGGGGGAGACGACGACCAGGAAGCCCTCAGGAAGGAGCTGAGCGAGAGGCTTGGGGGAGACGTCAACATCATCGCGCCCAGGACGGGTGACGAGATAGTCCTGAGCCCGTGAGAAGCAGGGTAGCGCCGGGGCGGGGACTCGAACCCCGGACCACCGGGTATCCGCCATACCAGGCTTTTCGAAACGGGTTTCTGCAGGGGGCTGGTTTCCAACCCCCTTTAACAGCCCGGCGCTCTACCGTGCTGAGCTACCCCGGCGCTATTAATGATTAAATCTTTAGCGGGTTTATAAACTCTAAATAAATCAATAGTTTTACCACTCCCCCTGCTTGAAACCGGCGGAAGGCTTAAAGGATGTTTATGAGAAGATCCACTGTTTCCGTGAACATTGAGAAGCTTTACGAGAAGCTTCTGAAGCGGGGCAAGATGCATGTAAGGGTTGACGAGGTCGCGGGATACCTGTGCATTTCGGAGAAGAGTGCTGGGAGGTTGCTTTCAAGGATGGCTGAAAAAGGTTTTCTCGAGAAATGGGGTAATGGAATATACTTGTTGAAAACGGATGTGAAGCGAACCGGTCTTAGAGACTCATGAAGTCCTCGGGCCTCGGAGGCTCCGGCTTCAACCCTTTCCTCTGCCTTATCTTAGCGATCAAGTCCATTAGCATGCTGTCGGGGATATAGGACCACCTGCTGAACTCCTGGCCCCATATTGCCTTACCCGCTGTCACGCTTCTCAGGAGTTCTGCAAGGTCGAATGACTCGGCCACGGGTATTTCAGCTATCACTCTCGCAAGCGCGCCGGACTGTTGAACGTCGATCAGCTTACCCCTCTTCTTCGTCAGCACTGTGGTGATGTTGCCTATGTACTCCATCGGGCTCCTAATATCCAGCTTCATGATAGGCTCGAGCAGGGTTGGCCTCGAGGTTAGGAAGCCCAGGAATATGGCGTTTCTAACCGCGGGGAATATCTGGGCTGGACCCCTGTGAGCCGGGTCCTCGTGAACCATTGCGTCGTGCAGGACGACTTTAACGCCTCTGACAGGCTCGTTGGCAAGCGGCCCCTCCTTCATGGCTAGCCTGAAGCCTTGCACAATAGTGTCCTTTATCTCCCTTAAGTACTGGACACCCGAGGTCATGTCAACCAGTAGGTTGATGTTCTCATCAATAGCCCATATCCTCCTAGCCTCGTCAGCATCCCAGCCAGCCTGATCCCTCAGGATCTTAGCCCTCTCCCTAGCATCCATGTCCTCCGTTATGATCCCGTCCTGTATCAGCCTAATGGTTTCCTCGTTCAGCGGGGAGACGCTGATGTAGAACCTGTTGTGCTTGTTCGGGGACTTGCCCTCGTACACCTGGCTCTTATCCCTGACAGTCTCCCTGTAGACTATGACGGGTTGCGAGGACACCACGTCTAGGCCGTAGAGGTCTTTCAGCAGTGTTAGAGCGATCTCTATGTGGAGTGTTCCAACACCACTGAGCAAGTACTCACCGGTCTCCTCGTTGATCTTGATTATAAGGCTCGGGTCTTCAATGCTCAGCTTGTGGAGGGAGTCTATGAGCTTTGTAAGCTGAGACGGGTTCTTCGGCTCTATGGCGACTGTGACAACTGACTCGGTGATCATTCTCAGCTTCTCGAAAGGCGTCATCAAGTCCTTGTAGTTCATTGAAACCAGGGTCTCACCAGACCTTGCCTTGTCAGCTCCCAGCACTGCTGCTATGTTGCCAGCGGTTATCTCGTCAGCCAGCTCCCTGTACAGACCCATGTAGAGGCTGACCTGGAGTATTTTCTGAGGCATGCGCGCGTTGACAAGCCACACTTCCTCTCCAGCTCTAACAGTGCCGGAGTAAACCCTGCCTGTAGCCACCAGCCCCGCGTGCGGGTCAACCCTAACATCGTTGACGAGCATTATCAACGGGCCGTTCGGGTCTGCATCCATCATGTACTTGGCGAGCTCGCTGTTAACATCTCCATGCCAGATCTTCGGAATCCTGTACTTCTGAGCCTCCCTCGGGTTTGGCACGAACTTCACAACCATGTCGAGAACTGCTTCGTGCAGGGGTGCAACCTTCTGCAGTTCAGGCACGGCTTCCTTCCCACGGGTGTACACGTCCACTACGTCGGAGAACTTTATACCCCTTTGCTGAGCCATGGGGATTGTGAAGCCCCACCTATCCCTTGCAGAGCCGAACGCTACCTGCCCCTTAGCAGGGTCCAGCTGCCAGGCCTGCTGGAACTCCTTATCAGCGTATGAGCCGATCAAGGAGTTAACATCCTTTATTATCTGTATAAGCCTCTGCTGGATCTCGTTAGGGGACAGCCTCAGCTCCTTGATCAACCTGTCAATCTTATTGATGAACAGGATTGGCCTAACCCTCTCCTCCAGCGCTACGCGCAGGTACATCTCCGTCTGAGTCATAACTCCCTCGACAGCGTCAACGACAACGATCGCCCCGTCTATTACTCTGAGAGCACGGGTTGTCTTAGCCTGGAAGTCAACGTGCCCCGGTGTGTCGATAAGGTTGATGACGAACGGCTTACCCTTGTACTCGTGGTAAAGGCTGACGTTAGCTGCTTTAACAGTCATCTGCCTCTTCTGCTCAACATCCAGGTAGTCGAGAGCCAGTGCCTGCCCAGCTATCTTCTCAGAGATCAGCCCGGCAGCCCCTAGTAGCGAGTCAGAGAGCGTTGTCTTACCGTGGTCAACATGAGCTGTTATACCCACGTTCCTAACTTGCTCAACATTCTTCATTATCTTGAGCACTTCGCTCGTCTGCTTATACCTAACCATGATTTATCAACCCATACCCACATGGATAAGCATTTGATGCTTAAAACAATAATTTTATAAACGAATTATAAAGATTTAGCCTGAAAACCTTACACGGCCTCCCGGGAGGAGTACTCTTTAAGCTTCTCCTCTAAAAACTTCCTCGCATACTGGATCGCTTTCTCAATATACTCGTTGTAGTCAACCATGTCCTTGAATCCTCCGCGAACCCCTACGTCCATCACGATGTTCAAGGAGTCGCTGGCTTTTTCAACACTCACTATGATTGAGAAATCGCCTTTAAACGGGAGGTTCTCGCTGAGGAAGGAGGAGATTTTCTCCTCGGCCAGCGAGGCCAGCTCCTCCATGACCTCGGGAGTGATCTCGTTGATTTTTAAGTTAAGCTCTCTAGGCTTGCCCAACAGGAATCCCGTATCTCCCTAAAGCTTCCTTAAGCTTTGCTTCAAGCTCGCTTATCTGTTTCACAAGGAAGTCCAGCTGCTTCTTATACTTATCTTTTTTCAAGGACAGGATCTCCTTCCTCTCCTCCAGCTCCTTGATCACGTCGTTCTTCCCCTTCTTAACAAGTATGTGGCCGACAACCTTGTAGAGCTCGGCCGTGTCTTCAAGATTCTTCACAGTGTTTAAAACAGTGTCAACATCCGTCAGCTCTGCCTCGGTGAGCTTTAACTCGGCGTCTATCTTAGCGTGAGTCTCCTTTAAAGTCTGGTATTGAACTATTAACTGCTGAACCTCGGGCGGAAGCGTCTTCCTGCTCATTCCTTAACCCCTCGCTCAACTCCAGCAACATTATAATTAATCCTATAAAGCTATTGTGAAGAGCTCTTAAAATATTTATTTCCGTCGACCGCATCTTCAAGGTTAAAACACCCTCCGAGCACTCCACTATTATTTCAACACTCTTAGGGGCTGACCCAGCCTCAGGCTTCAACGCTTTCTCAAGAGACATGCAGAGTTGCTGGGGTAGGCCGTTTAGAGAATACTCAACTCTATACTCGTTCATTCAGCACAACCCTTGAAACCTTTAACCAAGGCCCTATTTCAACCCCTCCTTTCCCGAGAAACCTAACCCTCAACCCTTTCCATTCTTCAAGCTTAACGGTAACGTCGGCGCGGTTGCTTAAAGCCTTGGAGAACACCATTAGGAAAAGGTCTGCCAGGTTGAAGCACTCTTCCCTGGTGCATGATCCGTAGTCAACGCTTATTGTTGAAGGATTGGAGATCTTCACAGCGCTAGGGTTTTCCCGGACAAGCCTCACCCCTCTTATAGTAACCCAGCCGATCTCCCTTCCCTCAGGCTTAACGCTCTTGAACTCTACATAGTAGAATCTCAGTCGTGAAGGGTTTCCGTTTTTCTCATCAACTACTAGTAGCCATTTAAAACCCTTGAGGTATGCTTCAGTGAACAATTCCTGAAGAGTCTTCTTCCCTCTAGTAGTTTTCTCGGAGAAGGGGATGATGCTTGACAGGTCTTTCACAAAACTCCTTGTTCTCTGAGAGGATCTGTGAGATGTGGTTATGAGGATCAAAAACTTACTCCCTGACTATGACGTTGGGGAAGTACCTGGCCACCTCGGTCCTGGGGACGTAAGCTCCTCCAGCCCATTTGTTCCCGCACTTCCTACACATCCAGAGCCCTGTTGAAACCCTGACAACCTTGCCCTGGTATCCGCAGAACGGGCATGTGTGAGGGGCGTAGCGCTTCATTAAGATGTCTCTAACCTTCTTTCTCAAAGTAGACCCGTATCTCGCACCGTACCTTCCCGCTATCTTAACTACTTTAGTCCTCCCCATTTCTAAGCACCACGTTAATACTGGTTGGTTTCTAACGGTTTCATGTAGTCACTGGGATTATTTAATATTTTCCTTATTAAATCTATAAGGAAGCCTCCCTGTTTAAGGGCTATCTCAACAGCCTGCTCCAGGGTCTTCCTGCTGATTCCTGCAATACCTTTCTTCTGTATCCCGCACACCCTGCCCTTCTCGTCAACAGCTATGGTTAGGAAGGTGTTTAACACCACTTCTTCCTCTATTGAGGGATCAACAACTATGATGTCCTCGTGAACCCCCATTGTTACCGTAGCCACCAGCGTGTTCACGGGTAGAGAGGACACATGCCTCTTATTATCTACTACGTAAACCCCTGGCTCCTTCTCCTCGTAGTAGGGTATTTTAGCCGTGGCGAGCGCTAGCATGCTGGACAGCATGCTGGCGTCAACGATGTTTCCTCCATGGTCTATAAGGTATATGTCGTTGAACACTACCCATACCTTCTTCCCGGGGGCTACAACCAGTTGTTTGAAATCTATTGCCTTAGGCTCGCGCAGGCTCCTGTCAACCACCCTGGCTACTTCAATAGAGTTCTCATCCGGCGGCCCCGGTTCAAAAGTCTGCGACGCCAGTGGGACGAACTCGGCGTGAACCTGTAGAACTCCTTCGTCAGGCCTGTCGGCGAAGGGTTCTCCAAGCTCTATTTTCACACCGGTTATCACCTGTGTCGTCCCCAGTATGACGTGGGAGCTTCCATCCGCCTTCTCGATCGGGTTTAAGTAGACGCTGATGGGTCTGTAGTCTAGGAGACCCCTGCCGTCAATCCTCTCCCCCTTCCTCAACAGCTTGATAATAGCCTCTGCCTGGGCTTTAGGCAGGACCGGTTCCTTAACAGGTGTAATGCTCACCTACTTCACCTCCTCGAAAGCCTTAATGTACTTAGCGTAGAGGGCTTCCTTAGCAACCTTGTAAATGGATTCAACACCTCTCCACGCAAGCTCGATCCCTGCTTTAAGCTCCTCGGGTGTTAAGACACCGTTCAGCTGGAGAAGCAGGATTTCCCCAATATTCGGGGCTATCCCAACGGGCAGGTCTGCCTCGCCATACTCGTCCTCGAGCTCGTTGATATCTAGTGCAAGGTTTCCCTCAATCTTCCCGACCGCAACACCTATTACCAGGTCCTTCATAGGTATGCCGGCATCTGCTAGAGCTATTGAGGCAGCGGTTAACCCCGCGGTCCTGGTGCCTCCGTCTGCTTGTAAAACCTCAATGAATATGTCGATAGATGTTCTCGGGAACTGCTCCGAGAAGACAACTGATTCGAGAGCCTCCCTGATAACCTTGGAGAGCTCTATCTCCCTCCTTGAGGGAGCTGGCGACTTCCTCTCGCTCGTGGAGAACGGGGCCATGTGGTATCTAACCCTCAGCGTTGCCCTATCCGGCAGTGCTATATGCCTCGGCAAAGCCTCCCTCGGGCCGAAGACCGCTGCCAGCACCTTAGTCCCCCCGTACTCGACGAGAGCGCTTCCGTTAGCGTTCTTCAAAACCCCTACCCTGATCTTCACGGGCCGCAGCTCGTCCAGCCGCCTACCATCCAGCCTCGTGCCATCCTCCCTGAGCAACCTAGGCTTGCTGCTCACTGCTTCCAACACCTCCGCCAAGCTTTCTCTCCAGAAACATTTTAACCTCCTCTGTTAAACCACGCATGTGGGCTTTTAACTCAATAAGCTTTATAGCCTGTATTAAAACCTTAGCCCTGTTTTCATCAGGGCATTTAAGCCATACGAAACCGTTCTGGGCTATGGTTATCTCGCACCCGCTCATGCTTGTCAGCAAGTTGTACATGCTGCCTTTCTTCCCGATAAGCCTTGGAACCTTGCTAGGCTTCACGTCGACCACTACTCCCTCGGTTATCTTCCCCAACCCCTTACCCTTCACGGTTATTACAGGGTCCCTGGTCCTGTCGAACACCGCTATCTTCCCTATGACGAAATCACCTATGTCGAGATAGTTTCTCAGGTTGTGGGTTAGAGGGTTGAAGCCCTCTATTACCTCGCCAGCGTTCAGCACGCCCGGGTAGGGGCTTCTTATGTCCAGGGTCCACGCTGTCACGCCAACGTTTTCAACAATACCTATCACGAGGTCGTCTCTCCGAGGGATGTAGACACCCTCTAGCGGTATCACCTGTATTTCCTCACCGTTAACGCTGACAACCCCTACTACGTCGCTTATGATCTTGTTCTCGAAAATGTACACGTGCTTATCCGGGATCTTCTTGAACTTGATAAGCTCGCCGGCTTCCTCAATATATGCTAAAGTATCCCCGGGCCTGACCAGTTGCCTGTCAGCCACGATTACCCTGAGCTTCATTTCTCCCCCACGCTCACAATCTTTATTTCAGCACTACCCTTGGTTAACGCGTTCACCTTATCTATAAACTCCTGCTGCATACCGGCAGGTATTTCAAGCTCCACGCTCACGCTTCCATCACTCCCCCAGTTAGACTTCTTCACAACCCCGAGTGACTGCACAGACTTATATGCCTTGCTAGCATACTCAGCGGGTATTTTAACCGATACATATGCTTTAGCAAGCTTTATAGGTATGAACCTGGCTATCTTGGACACAATCTCCTCAACCTGCTGCTCAGCAGGCTTGTAAGGGTCTATCGTAACCCTTGCCTGCTCCATCGCCAGCTCAATCCTTTTCGCAGGAATGGGGAGCTTTGTCTTAGGGTCGACAGCGTTCTTCGCTATCAAGTTCACGATCTGGTTCTTCTTATCCTCCAGTAGCTTCCTCCTCTGCTCAGCCGTGAACTGCAGCTCCCCCTTCTTAATAATCTCCATAGCGACCACTCTAGGATCGTCAGTGCCGAACACAGCCTTCAAGGATTCTGGCGAGGCTTTCAAACCCTTCCTCGCATCCTTATATATGAAGTCTCCTGCTACAACTTCGTCAATGCTGACCGGCTTCCCCTCCTTCACCTTGAGGGCTAGGTCGGGGTCGACGAGGATTTCAAACCTGTGCCCCTTAGCCTCATACTTGGCTACTACCAGCTTATCCTTCACAAAAACCACCATGCATCCATAAGATATAGTTATTGAAAGACTTGATTAAAATGATTCTTGAAAAACAGGCTACTTCCTACCCTCCTGTTTGAGACGGCCTTCCTTCTCAAGCTCTGCGAGAAGCTCCTCTATCTCGCTCTTCCCCATAATCCTGAACTGCTTCGTCTCAACATCTATGTAGCCGGCTTCAATATAGTCTTGGAGAGGCCTGCTCTCCACTATGGAGGCTATTGCGAGAATCCCCAGCTTAATCGTTTCCCTGGCGCTGAGGTCGTAGCTGTAGTTTTTCTCGAGGAACTCCGTGACGTTACCGCTTTTCTCACCTATTGCAACACCGTAGTAGCTGAGGTACCTACCGCTCGGCTCCGTCATGAATAACTGGGTACCCTTTTCATCCACGCCTACGAATATCATTGAGACGCCGAATGGTCTCACGCCCGCGTGCTGGGTGTAAGCCTGCTTCACATCGCACACCAGCTTCGTCAAATACTCCACTGGGATTGGCTCATCATAGTAGAACTTGTGTATCAAGGCTTGGTGAATAGCGTAGTCTATCAGGATCCTGCCATCACCGGCCATGCCGGCGAAGCTTACCCCGATGTGATCGTCTACTTTAAACACTTTCTGAATAGCCTTCTCATCGGTTAAAGGCGAGATCTTCTGCTTCTCAGCAACCACCACGGCCGCGTTCTTCGTTCTAACGCCTAGGGTGGTCCAGCCTCTTCTAACCGCTTCGAAAGCATACTCAACCTGGTAGATCCTGCCATCAGGCGAGAATATGGTGATAGCCCTGTCATAAGCAGCAGCCATTGAAAGACCCATATCAATCAACCCTCTTTTAGGTAAAAACTACATTTAAAGGGAATAATAAGACTTTTTCTCACGCATTCAAACCGTGTTTAAAACACGCGGGGACCACAATTATATCTTGGGGGAGTCTCCTGTGAAAAGGTTTGAAGGGAAAACATGCATTGTAACAGGCGGCGCTAAAGGTATTGGAGCTGCAATAGCGTGGAGGCTGGGGGTTGAAGGCTGCAGCATAGCGGTTTTCGACATTGACGAGGAGGCCGGTGTCTACAGGGTTGGAGAGCTCGCCAAGGCAGGGGTTGAAGCACGCTTCTACAGGGTTGATGTTTCAAGAGAGGATGAGGTCTCAACCGGGGTTGAAAACGTCTACGCTGATTTCGGCAGGATCAACGTCCTAGTAAACAATGCGGGAATAGGGTTCACCGGCAGAAGTATTGAAGAGCAGAGCATTGATGAGTGGAGGAGAATAATAGACGTAAACCTCACAGGGCCGTGGCTGTGCAGCAAGCACGCTGTGAAATACATGAAGAAAACCGGCGGGGTAATAGTTAACATTGCTTCTACAAGAGCGCTTCAGTCAGAACCTAACACCGAGCCGTACTCAGCCTCGAAGGGCGGCCTGCTAGCTCTTACACACTCGCTAGCCATCTCCCTAGCCAAGTACGGGATCAGAGTGCTAGCTGTCTCACCAGGCTGGATAGACACTAGTGAGTGGCAGGTGCCTCCGAGGAAGCCATCCCTCACCCCGCTCGACCATGCATGGCATCCTGCCGGGAGAGTCGGCAAGCCCGAGGATGTTGCCTCACTGGTAGCGTTCCTAGCCTCGGACGAGGCTGGGTGGATGACAGGGGTTAACGTGGTGATAGATGGAGGCGTGTCGTCGAGAATGGTCTACCTTGACGAGGAGGTGATTAAGCAGGGCTTGTCAACCCTTCTCGGAGACCCAGGGCTTGGCGAGCTGGTTGTGAAGCTGGCTTACAAGGCCAGGGAGGATAAGGCTGTTCTCGAGAAGATAAGGTCTATGCTTATGCGTTAGCTGGGAAAAATTATTATATTTCCGGAGCAGGAGATATATAGTGGGATCAGGCTTGAAATGCCCCTACTGCGGTTTCGAAGGGGAGTTCCTCAAGATAAAGCAGTGGAGAATGCGCTGGTACACTGTCGAAATGCTTGAATGCCCGAAATGCCATGGAAGAGTGAACCACTACCACGGCACAACCCCTACGGGGAAGAAAAGCGACTTCTACTTCAGAATAGGACGTAGGAAGCAGTGAGCGGGAAACCTTATAGTAAAGAAGTGAGGGGTTAGACAGCACCAGCGTAGCAGGTTTGAACACGGGAGGTTAGAGCGAGTAGTTTTTCAACAAGCGTTTAAACCCTGCGAATACTTATATATGATCCACTAGCAAATAATATATATGAATGTGAAGGTGGGTTAATGAGATCTCTCGCACTAGCTTTCATAACACTATTAGTTCTCAGCGTATCACTCACAGCATCAGCAGGCTCGGTTGACAAGGCACTACCGTTAGCCGGTTTATCAGGAGGATCAATAAGCGTTGACGGAGACCCGGTCGAGTGGGGAGTATTCGACTGCACCGGCAAAGCCCCAGGACTACACCTTGAAACAGTCAACGAGATACCCCAGTGGATATGGTGCGACCCCCTGGGAGATGAGAGAACAGACTTCTCATACCCGGACCCGGACCCGAGGGCAGACCTGGTACAGTTCAGAGTGACCGGCGACGAGAACTACCTGTACGGGCTGGTAATTGTTAACAACATGAATTTCAACCAGTTAGGGGAAAGTGGTGCGACAGCAGTGTTGATCACTATTAACAGGAACGGGGCGGGGAGCCAAGAATGGTTCGGATTATGGTCCGAGACTAAAATAAGTCCCGATGCTAAATGGTTTAGACAAGTAATTGTAAACCTCGGCAGCGCAGAGCTCAGCGGCACGCAAGGTAGCAATTCCTTGGGAGACAACTGGGGCAAAGCCTTCCTAGTCTTTGACGAGGGCTGGAACCGCCTCACAGATGACAGTAGCTTAATGGCTGCTGACAAATCATACAATGCGATAGAGTTCAGGATCAAGTGGGACACGCTGGGAGGCATACCAAGTGGTGACAGCTTCTACCTTAGGATGGGGTTGATAACGGGCAGGGGTTACGGTGACGGAGCAGATCGAGGAAATTTGTGGGATATTGATCAGAATAGGAACGATGTAAGCAATGCGCTGGACGCGATTACCAACGTAACGGGTAACACCTGGGAGGAGGTTAGCGATGGATTCGTAGACTACTATATTGACCTGTACTTTGCAACCACACCGCCGCACTACCCGATCCCGGAGCCAGGCTTAATGGTAGTTACCGTCACAGCGGTTGCAGCGTTCGCAATGGTCTTCCTTCTCAGGAGGAGGAAGTAGTTTTTCCCCTCTTCCCCCACCTAGGCGTAGTAAGAGCTAGCCTTTCCTGCTAGTGTGGGGGAATTCGTGCTGAATTTCCCAGTAAATTCATCCGGGCAGG
This sequence comes from Thermosphaera sp., assembly GCF_059755995.1. Taxonomy (NCBI): domain Archaea; kingdom Thermoproteati; phylum Thermoproteota; class Thermoprotei; order Desulfurococcales; family Desulfurococcaceae; genus Thermosphaera; species Thermosphaera sp. Next base: position 52,188 of record NZ_DBOUKL010000013.1, read on the forward strand.
TTGAAAGCTTCTTCAACATTGTCGTTTATGGTCACTGATTTCAAATTAGCATCTGCTGTTGTTTGATGCATTACATACTGAACCTATGACGTTCTTTCAGTTCACCTGTGTTAAAAGGAATCTCGGTCAAAACCTCATCAGCTGACTGTGCAAATCCTATAGACATTGGGTTAGTCGTCAGTGAAATTGTAGCTCCACGTAGGATTGAGTATTTCCATGTTCTGAGAAATCATAGGTCAATAGTTCTATCTTATGTGTTTACAGGGTTTTTCCAACGGGTTTGAATGGTTTAGGCTCCGGTGTGGTTTTTATTGATGAAGGCAACTCTTTTAGTGTTTATCTTGTTTCTGAGGTTTCACGTGGCTACTGGCTTGATCCACGGCATGTTCTAGGAAGAATTTGTGTTTCAAGGCTTTTACAGCCTATCAGCGTTCCGCATTAATCATTCATAGAAAAATAGAACAATAATGCCGAGGAAAGCCATGCTTGCAAATAAAACTACGCCAATAGTTCTCTGAAGAACTATGTTTACTAATGTCCCAGCAATACCAAATACCAACAAAGACAGGCCCATTAAGATTGTTCTTTTTGGTTTTCGCGATATTTTACTTACCCAATTGGGGAATCTAACCACCCCATGAATTCAGCACACATAAGCAAGAATACACCAGTAAATTAGTGCGGGGGGTGGGATTTGAACCCACGCAGGCCTATGCCAGCGGATCTTAAGTCCGCCCCCTTTGACCAAGCTCGGGCACCCCCGCACTTTTCATTAAGTTATCTGTGATCAAG
>NZ_DBOUKL010000014.1:0-3110 GCF_059755995.1 Thermosphaera sp.
GGTCTAAGGAGTATCAGGAGATTCACAAGGATACAACGCTGAGGCTTGCCAAGTTCCTTGAGGCGGAGAAATCAACGATACTTCTAATTCCTTCGAGCGGGACGGGTTTCATGGAGGCCAGTATTAGAAACGCCGTGTCACCCGGGGGCAAAGTCTTGGTGACCGTGATAGGAGAGTTCGGGAACAGGTATAGGGAAGCGGTTGAGCGGAATGGGAGAAAGCCTGTAGTCCTCGAGAAGCCTTTGGGTAAGCCTGTTCTGCCGGAGGAGTTAGACGACGCGTTGAAGAAGAACCCTGATGTCGAAGCAGTAACGATCACTTACAATGAAACCAGCACGGGCGTGCTCAACCCGTTGAAAGAGTTAGCAAAGGTCGCTAAGGAGCGGGGGAAGATGGTTTTCGTAGACGCTGTATCAGCCATGGGGGCAGCGGACATTAAGGTGGATGCATGGGGTATCGACCTTGTGTTCTCCAGCAGTCAGAAAGCATTCGGTGTTCCACCGGGGCTTGCCATGGCAGCTGTCAGCGAGGCCGTGTTCGAGAAGGCGAAGAACACTCCGGAGAGGGGATTATACTTCGACCTTTTAGAGATCAAGGATGTGCTTTTGAAACAGTGGTCAACACCTACGACTCCGCCTATGCCCCAGATCATTGGATTGAACGTGGTGTTGAGAATCATTGAGAAGATGGGTGGGAAAGAAGCTTGGTTGAAAATGTATGCTGACAGGGCTGAGAAGATTAGGAGAGGCGCGCTCAACCTCGGCCTCAGGCTCTTCGCCGAGCCAGGCTACTACAGTCCAACCATCACCGTGATATACAATCCCCCGGGAATCAAGGGGCCGGTTATATATGAGGAGTTGAGGAAGAGGGGTTTTGAAATAGCTAAGGGTTACGGTAAAGTAAAGGATGACACATTCCGCATAGGGCACATGGGCTACATAACAGACGAGGATATAGACCTCTTGTTCAGGAACCTAGAGGAAGTCTTGAAATCCCTTGGAGTTAAGAAGTAGTTTTTTCAATACTTTTATATTTTCCCTTCCTCATATTGTGAACCCGAGGTGAGAGTGTTGAAGATCCTTGTAGCAAGCCGCATCCATGAGAAGGCAATCCAGCTTCTAAGGGAAAACGGGTTCGAAGTATCAGTTGTTGAGGAACCACCCGAGGAAGAGTTGGCGAGGCTGATAAAAGGCTTCGACGGGCTAATAGTTAGAAGTAAGCCCTTGGTTACGAGGAAGGTAATAGAGTCTGCGGACAGGTTGAAGGTAATTGCGAGGGCAGGCGTGGGGCTGGACAATATCGATGTTGAAGCTGCAAAAGAGAAAGGGATTACACTGATCAACGCGCCCGAGTCCTCGACCCAGAGTGTTGCAGAGCTCGCTGTAGGATTAATGCTTGCTGTTGCGAGGAAAATAGCGTTCAGTGATAGGAAGATGAGGGAGGGGTACTGGGCTAAGAAGGAGGCGATGGGTGTTGAACTCTCAGGCAAAACCCTCGGCGTTATAGGTGCTGGACGCATAGGAAGCGCTGTCGCGAGAATCGCTAAACACGGGTTCGACATGCACATACTCTACCATGATGTCTCCTGCAGGGAGGACTTGAGCAAGGAGCTGGGGGCTGAGTGCGTGAGCATTGAGGAGTTGTTGAAGAGGTCTGACATAGTAACTATTCACGTACCCCTACTGCCCGAGACCAGGCACATGATCAATGAACAGAGGCTGAGATTGATGAAGAAGACAGCCATACTCATAAATACTTCCAGAGGCGCAGTAGTGGACACAGCCGCACTGGTCAAAGCCCTCGGCGAGGGCTGGATAGCCGGGGCCGGGCTGGACGTGTTTGAAGAGGAGCCTCTGCCAAGGGATCACCCGTTGACGAAGCTCGAGAACGTTGTGTTAACACCTCACATCGGGGCTAGCACGAAGGAGGCGCAGGAGAAAGCCGGTATAGAGGTTGCCAGGAAGATAGTGGAGTTCTTCAAGAAGTGACCCGTTATGTCGTTTTTCCAGATCAAGACGAAGCACTTGATCTTGAAGATTACCCTAGAGGAAGTGTCCAAGCTCCATATTCACGAAGAGATAATACCGGAGATGTATGAGAAACTGGTGGAAAAGATCAGGCAGGACGGCTTCTTCAAAGACCCCGTCATAGTTGATGAGAAGACACTGGTAGTGCTTGATGGGATGCACCGGGTTGCGGCTGCGCAGACTCTGAAATTCCCGTACATGCCGGTCTGCCTAATAGATTACGACAACCCCGAGGTCAAGCTCAGGTCCTGGTGTAGAACAGCCTTTAAGAAGTCTAGTAGTCCTAGCGAGGCATTATCGGTTATATCTAGGCTAGGGCTGAGGATGACGAAGGTGGCAAGCATTGACGACGCCTTCGCCCTGTTAAAAGCGAGAAAGCTTGTAGTAGCGGTAACCGATGGCGACAGCGTTTCAGGCGTGGTCTCCCCGGCAAGCGATATTAAGATGATATACGACTGGGTGAAGAAGATAGAGCACGCGCTTAAAAACTCTGGTTTCGACGTTGGGTATGTAACTGAGGAGGAGGCACTTGAAAAAGCGAGAAAAGGAGAGGTAACGGTTTCACTGATAACCCCTACTATAACAAAGGAAGAAGTCCGCAAGGTCGCGTTGAGAGGGGAGGTCTTCGCTCACAAGGCAACCCGTCACATCGTGCCGGCAAGGCCGATGAACGTCAAGGTGCCGTTAAACTGGATTGACGGGTCAATCCCCTTGGAGGAAGCCAGGAGGAGACTGTCCGAGTATCTAGGCAAGAGGCAGATAAAAACACTGCCCCCGGGCACCGTTCTTGATAGAAGGTATGATGAGGAATTATTTGTTTTCGAATAGGAATACTTTTTCCTTAACTCACTTATCTCATTAATCTTTATAAGCACTGTTTTCCAATCAAATCATAATTGGCGGGGCACAACAGCGGGGTAGGGCAGCCTGGTAGCCCGCGGGAGACAGTAGTCGATAGACCTGTCCGCGAAGCTCATAACCCCGAGGTCGGTGGTACAAAGCGGGCGTCAAGCCCGTGGAAATCCACCCCCCGCTATGGATCCCCCGCTTAACACAGGCGACAGCCCCTGCCATTCTTAACAT
>NZ_DBOUKL010000015.1:0-42684 GCF_059755995.1 Thermosphaera sp.
CCCTACCCCTCTACTTCGTTAACAAGAAGGTTAAGCTCTCCGAGGAGCCATCTCCTCCATAAAATTTAAGAAATCCTTACAATATTCATGAAACAATAGGCTAAGCCTGCTTACGGTGATCACTCATGCCGCGCCCAATGCTCAGGACAAGGAGCTGGAGAAGGGTAAGCGTTAGAACACCGTCCGGCAGGGTAGTGGTTCACTACGAGAAGAGGAGGCCAGGCGTTGCCAAGTGCTCGGTTTGCGGGAAACCCTTGAACGGTGTCCCCTCGCTCAGGCCCTCCAAGATGTCCAAGCTTGCTAAAACCGAGAAGAGACCTGAGAGAATGTACGGCGGCGTTGTCTGCCCCGACTGCCTTGCAAGAGGGCTGAGGGAAGCGGTTAGAGCGCAGCTGTAGCGGCTCAGCCAGCCTTGTCCCAACTCTAAAGGAGAGTGCCACGGGTCTTGGTTAGAATAGCGGTCAGCGGCCCCCCGGGTAGCGGGAAGACTACTCAGGCTAAGAAGATTGCGGAGCACTACGGGTTGAAATACTTCTCCGCGGGCGAGATATTCAGGGAGTACGCGAGATCCAGGGGGCTATCCCTTGAGGAGCTCAGCCTGCTGGCCGTGAAGGATCCAAGGATAGACTTGGAAATAGATAGGAGGACCATGGAGGTTGCCAGGGAGGACAACATCGTACTGGACGGGCATCTCTCAGCATGGATTGTCTCGGACATGATGGATGTTAAAATACTTGTTACCGCGCCAGTATCTCTCAGGATCCTCAGGATTGCAGGCAGGGATAACATACCCTTGGAGAAGGCTTACAGGGAGACAATTATCAGGGAGAACGCACAGAGGAAAAGGTTCATGGAGTTTTACGGCATAGACCTCGACGACTTATCCATCTTCGACGTCGTAATCAATACAAAGATAATAGGGGTTGACGAGGCCTTTCAGATCATTAGGACTGTTATAGATAAGGTTTTAAAGGGAGATCGTGGTTAAACGATTAGGAGATATATAGAGGTGTTTACCCATGCCGGCTATTGAAATAGGCAGGATATGTGTTAAGGTTGCTGGTAGGGAGGCTGGACGTAAATGCGTGGTTGTCGACATTGTTGATGAAAACTTCGTAATCGTGACAGGCCCCAAGTCCTTAACCGGGGTTAGGAGGAGGAAGACCAATATAAAGCATATTGAGCCAACCGACAAGATCGTGAACATCCCGAAAGGCGCTAGCGACGAGGATGTTTTAAAAGCCATCGGCGCCTCAGGCTTAACAGACTTTATGACACAGGTTGTTAAGCCAAAGCTCTCTCCTATTTAAGCTGTTAACAAAATATTTTGTTTACAAGGTGTTCATGTTTTATGAGCTTAGCCGCTAAAGGCGTGGAGTTTATAGACTACATAACCAGGAAAGCCGGCTACGAGAATAAGTGGATAATCCTCAGAGATGTTGAAACAGACCCTTCACACGGGAAGCTCCCGTACGAGAGAAGCATTGAAGAACACATATCGTACGGCGTGATAAACCTGGATAAGCCTCCGGGCCCAACCAGCCACGAGGTTGTAGCATGGGTTAAGAAGCTGTTCAACATTGACAAAGCCGGTCACGGGGGTACCCTAGAGCCCGCGCGGGGCGGGGAAACCCCAAGGTGACCGGTGTCTTACCGGTAGGGCTGGACAATAGCACAAAGGTTATTGGCAACGTCGTCCACTCGGTTAAGGAGTACGTGATGGTGATACAGTTCCACGGGGACGTGGAGATCGGGAAGCTTACTGAAGCATTGAAATACTTCACCGGCGAAATATATCAGAGACCGCCCCTCAGGTCAAGCGTGAAAAGAGTTTTGAGAACCAGGAGGATTCACGAGATAGAGCTCATCGACTTCAAGGACAGGTTCGCTCTCGTCAAGGCTTCATGCGATCCTGGAACATACATGAGAAAGCTCGCGCACGATATTGGGTTATACACCGGGGTAGGGGCTCACATGAGGGAGTTGAGGAGGACGAGGACAGGCCCCTACAGGGAGGATGAAACACTTGTAAAACTCCAGGATGTCAGCGAGGCACTGTACCTCTGGAGGTTTGAAAAAGATGAGAGGATGCTTAGAAGAATAATCCTGCCAGTTGAGACAGCGGTGACACACCTTCCTAAGATAGTGATCAATGACTTAGCTGTTGACGCGATCGCTCACGGAGCAAGCCTAGCAGCCCCCGGCGTGGTAAGGCTTACCGAGAACGTTTCAGCAGGGGCTACCGTGGCTGTTTTCACGCTTAAGGGAGAACTGGTCGCCCTGGCCAAGGCGTTGAAGAATGCTCGCGAAATAGCTTCGATGGAGAAAGGCATAGTTGCAAAGACGAAGAGGGTTTTAATGCCTACTGGCGTGTACCCCAGGTTCTGGAAGACCGGTGGAAAGGGCTAGCTAATGCATTATTTCAAGCCCGGTAAACCCGGAGAGAAGGTTTTAATCCCCTTCACAATACACGGGCACACTTTCGAGTTCGTCTCATACACGAGCCTTTTCTCGGGCAAGCAGGTGGACGAGGGGACGAGGCTCCTGCTTGAAAACATCAAAACCCCTGCTGAGGGAGAGGTTTTAGATGTCGGATGCGGGTACGGCGTGATAGGTATTGTGCTAGCTAAGCTCAACCCGAGGCTCAGGGTTTACATGACAGATGTGAACCCGCTTGCCGTTAAAACAGCCGAGCACAACGCGGTGTTAAACAGGGTTAGGGACAGGGTTTTAATCCTGCAGGGAGACAGGTATGAGCCTGTAAAGGATAAGGTTTTCAACGCGATATACTCCAACCCTCCCTTGTCAGCAGGCATGAGGATTGTTGAGGAAATAGTGCTGGGAGCGGCTAACCATTTAGCGCCGGGAGGGTTCGCACAGTTTGTTCTAGCCAGAGGAGGTGACTACCTGAGGAGAAAGGCGGCGGAGACCTACAGGGTTGTTGAAGCCCGTAGTAAAAAAGGTTATATTCTCCTATACCTAGAACCATAATAGGAGCCGGGGTGCCCGAGCGGTCTAAGGGGCTGGCCTTGAGAGCCAGTGGGCGCACGCCCGCGCGGGTTCAAATCCCGCCCCCGGCGCTGCCTTACTCCCAGATAATGACGGGCCTCCCTGGTTTCCAGAGGTCATTGTTAAACATTATTGAAGCGTTGACATATTGTTAGAGGGTATACTGGTTTATAGTTAAACGTTTAATTACCGTTGATGAATGTGAATTACTTTGACAGCTTAAAATTGCCAGGAGTGATGGGATTGTTCAGGCTCCTAGGGCGGAGGATGATAAGTAGTGGGCGTGCCAGAGGGTTCCTAGTAGAGTTTTCCCGTGAATGGCCCGAGAACGCTAGGAGAATATACCTGGTAGGTAATTTCACAAGCTGGTTCCCAGGCTTCAAAAGGCTTGCCAAGAAAGGGGGCAGGGGTTTCACTGTTCTTGAGCTGTTTCCAGGAGTATATGGCTACGGGTTCGTCGTGGACAACGATTTCACCAACATCCTAGACCCTGAAAACCCGGATACAATCCTCCTTCCAAACGTTATGACGCTGGAGGAGAACGCTTTCAAAGGGAGTAGGCTGGAGTTGAAGCCGCCCGTGGATCCGAGGGATTACGTGGTTCACGATGAGAATGATGAAGTATTCCTGCACAGGCATCTCGACCACTATGTTTTCAGGCTTAGAACCGGTGTTAAGGTTTTGAAATCCATACTGGTCGTCAATAATGAAGAATACGATGCGTCGGTGGTTTATGAGACAGGGTTTGAGAAGGTTTTCGAACACCACGTCCCTGTGGAGAAGCCTGGGAAAGCCATCACATACTATTTCAGGCTCGAGGCCCCTGGGGAGGAGTTCTCGTATGGTTTTAACGGGGTAGGGGAGAGGGTGCAGCCTATTCAGGTTTACACAGGCGATATTAAAGGCTTCGACAAGCCAGCGTGGTACATGGGCGCAGTGTACTACCACATCTTCGTCGACAGCTTCTACAACGCCGACCGGTCAAACGATCCCCCTGTAAAAGTGCCTGACACCGCTCCTAGGAGCCACGGGTATTTAGGCGGGGATTTGAAAGGTGTTACGGAGAAGCTCGACCACGTTGTCAGCCTCGGAGCCGAGGCTATTTATCTAACCCCAATATTTCCAGCCGGTAGCTACCACAGGTATGATGTTAAAGACTACCTTGGCGTTGACCCCTACCTCGGCTCAATTGAGGATTTCGAAGAGCTTGTCAGGAAAGCCGAGGAGAAGGGCATAAAAATAGTTCTTGACATCACACTCCACCATATGGGGGTTTGCCACCAGTTTTTCCGGGACGCTCTCACCAGGCGTGAGAAATCCGACTACTGGGACTGGTTCATCTTTCTTGAAAAACCCAGCCAGGACTTCTTAAGCCAGGCTGTCAAGTTGATTGAGGAATGCAATTATCAAGGGTTAAGGAACCTAATTTTTAGAGCAGGGTATAGGAGGCCTTTCTACGAGGCCTTCTACACTGTCTGGGCAATGCCCAGGATTAACCATGAAAACCCTGAGACCCTAAAGTATTTCATCCACGTAGCCGAATCATGGATTGGGAGAGGCGTCAGAGGCTTTAGAATAGATGTTGCGCACGGTGTAATGGATACTTGGATGCAAGCCTTCTACAGGGCTGTTAAGAAGAATTCAAAGGATGTCGTCATCATCGGCGAGGTATGCGACCACCCGTTCCTTTACAGGGATTACATGGACTCCTACATGAACTACTGGCTCAGATACATCCTCCTGGGAACGCTTGTTAAGGGCGATCTCAGCCCTCGGGAAATGGTTGCGAAAATCGGGGAGATCCTAGCCTCCCACCCCGTCTACCAAGCCACCATGCTCTACAACCTCCTAGGCTCACACGACACTCCGAGAATCATTGAACTAGTGAAAAAAGATAAGACGTTGCTGAAGCTGTTGATAAACCTGTTGAACATTCTCCCGGGTTCCCTGGCAATATACTACGGGGATGAGGTAGGGCTTGAAGGGGGGAACGACCCGGACAACAGGAGGCTCATGAAGTGGGATCGTAGAGAATGGGATGAGGAGGTTCTCACCACCTATCTTGAAGCTGTTGAAACACGCAGGAAACACACAGCAGTGAGGTATGGCTTCACACGGACATGGCTCTGCAACGATAAAGTACTGGTTGTGGAGAGATGGTTGCAAGGGGATAAAGTTACCGGGTTGTTCAACCTTACAGGGGAGGAGGCAGATGTTTCAGACTGTGTAGGAAAATTGTTCAGGGAAGCTTCCAGCAATAACCATGTCGAGATGAAATCGTTAAGGGGCCACGACTTTGTCATTATCGCTCATAATAGGTAAACGTATTCACCCCGAGGGAAGTTAATTGCCGTTAACCTATGCTGGTTTAACGCTTAAGCATTCAAGAAAGGCCCTAGACGTGAAAACGTGTCTAGGGCTATTTAAACTATCTTCTCACTTTTTTAAACAAGAGGATCAGGGCTAGCATTAGCAGAATTATAGCGGATATTGCAACATATGTTATTGTTTCACCACCTGGGGCCTCCTGTTCCGTCATACTTGTCTGAGAGGTTTCCGTGCTAGTGGTCGTCGGCGAATAAGTTGTTAGGGTGGTGGTGCTCGACGTGGTAGCAGTTAGCGATGCGTATGGTGGGATGATGGGGTTCGCCAATGGATACTTGTCGACTGATTGCTTACCTGTTGAAGAGGGAATGATGTAAGGTTGGTCAACTATTCCATCGGAGTCGGCATCCGGACCCGTGTGATCATACCAGTAGTTCCCTACTCTATGTGTCTCATTCTCCAGGTACCACTGGTTGAACCCGCTGTCATCCGCGGCGTTATAGTTGTAGCAGTACCAAAACGTGTTGCCGAATATGAGGTTTTCCGAAGTATACTCTGACATGTAAATGCCAACCCAGCCTGTCATGTTTACTAGGTTGAAGGATATGGTGTTTCCATGCCCGTTAGCCGCGTGAACACCTCTACCGCCTGATAAGTAGTTGTATGATATTTGATTATAGTCACCGTGTAGCTGGATCGCGTGGTTTCCGCTGATGGTGTTGTGGTGGATGATATTATATCTTCCAACCAATCTAACTCCTATGTCACTCCCTGTTATCTTATTTCCTCTAATCTCGTTGCTGCTTAAAGATGTTTGAGGTATATCAATCCCTATCTTCCCCGTTATCTCGTTCTCCTCTACAAACGCGTTTGATCCCGTGAGCGTTACTGCGTTCTCGTTTGTGGAAGATATTACGGATGATTTAACCGTTCCGGCTCCAATCTTCAAGGCCGTCTTTCCTGCAGAGATACTGCTTGAAAATATATCGGTGTTGCCGCAACCTGACACGCCTATGCCGTTTGACACCTGTATTGTTGAGTAGGTTATTGTTAAACTATTGCACACCCCCCACACGCCTGAGGGAGTACCGTATGTCTCAGCCCCGCCGGCGCTTATTTGAACAGATTCCAGGGAGACTACCCCCTCCGTGCGGCTTGCATCACCCACTTGAACACCGCTAGCACCGCTCTCTACGATGATGTTGGCTAGAACTATCCCCCTGCCAAACAACTTTACCGCTGAGTCGAGGCCTGAAGTAGGGTTTTCCAGTAAAACCTTTAGAGAAGAGATGTGAACGTCATCTGCTTCAACAACTATTCTACCATTTACAACTACCTCGGCAGGGCTTGTGCCAATTATCGTTAAGCTCTTCGATACTGTGAAACCCATGTACACCCCTCTTGAGACTATTATGATGTCTCCTCTCTCAGCGTTGTCAACGGCTGCTTGAATCTCGGGATAGTCGCCTGGTACATTAATGGTTCTACCGTGGGTTATTCTTGCGCATCCGAGAGCCGTGAGACCTATTAGTAGGAGGAGTAGTAGGAGTAGCCTAGTCTTCACTAAATAGTACATTGATAAGGCCTCCTTTAATGGTTGATACTTGTTTTGTTTTACTAATAAACTTTTCCCACAAACATGCCACAACCAATTATCGAATATCATGTTATGGTTTAAAACCAGGTTAACACAGGGCTTGTTTGAGATTAAGAGATAGACAACTTCCCTATCCATGCAGAGTGGGGGAACAACGCAGATCAGTGATGGTTTGATAAAAAGATACGATAGTGTTCAGTTCTGGAAACACTTTTTATGTACGTTGCCTGTTAATAATGCTGGGTGTCTACCAGTGAGGCATGCATGGTTTAAGCTTACAATTACCCTGTTCGCAATATTGCTCACAGTTTCTGCAACGGTCTCAGTGAACGCTGAGAACGTTGTATACCACCAGGGAGACTGGGCCTCCTACAGGGCGTCCCTGAATATTGGAGGAACCGAGTGCGTGTACAGGATCAGGCTCACAGTTAAGGATGTTAACGGCACTATTGTCAAGTATTCTCTAGCGCTTGAAAATCTTGAGAAAGGCGATGAGCAGAAATGCCAATTAATCTCAGCACTCCTGCTTCTCGGGTTTACGTTTTCAACAAATATTGAAAGAGATGTTTCAGCCCTCACCCCTGAGTCTAAGGAGGTGTTGATAAATCCTTCGTACACGGGCAAGTACACGACAAGCGATGGTGCAAGAGTCTCTTACACCAGGGGTGTTTTAACAGTGCTTGAGCAGGAGTCCAGCGATGTTATTGTAAGCCGTGTTAAGATAGAGCTCGTGGATACCAGCATATTCCTGATCAAGATGTACAGCTGGATACCCTACATAGTGATCGCAGGTCTCGCCTTAATACTGGCTGCGGCAGTAGCATTTTTAATCAAGCGTTTAAGGAGGAAGGTTGAAAATGCTGAGCCAGTTCGAGTTTAGGTGATCGATTCGAGCAGAATTTTATTAATCAAGCTCCCTGGGCTCTAATGCTTCCTCCAACTGTTTGTTCACGAACATTTCAACAGCTTTGCCAAGCGGCACCAAGCTTCCCGTAGCACCCTCCACCGGCACATAGTATATTTTAACACCGCTCTCCCTTAGCAAGCGGAATGCTCCATAACCTATTCCGAGCACTATTACGGAGTCTACGCCCCGTGAAGTCAGCATCTCTATCACCCTGCTCCCCCTGCCATGCTCATGCCTTACATGGGGGTTCTCAATAATCTCTAGAATCCTGTAATCATTCCCTGCTACCTGAACTATGGCGAAGAAGGGCGCCCGCCCAAAGTGAGGGGTTAAATAGTACTCGCTCCCAACCTTTACCACTGGCGCGGCTACCATGAATGGTTGAATGCTAGAGGACTCACTGCTCATTTCAACCCTGCCTCCCTATTCCTGAGCTCTTCAAGCCTCTTATCTATTTCCTTCAAGACGACTTCGGTTAGGTATTTCCTCAGCTCCTCCAGATACTTTGCCTCATCCTCGTTGCTTACCGGTGGAAGCGGAGTAGTGGTCCACAGCCTGCACCATCCTCTTCCGAAATACCAGCCTGGTCTCTCCCAGGGTGGTAGATTGCTCCACGGCCCTTTTCCAGGATGTGGTTTCCAAGACCTTATCCAACGCCAATCCATTTTTACACCGTATTAGAAATATGTTTCAAATACCTTTATATGTTTAAGGATTTTTCCGCTGAAATAAGAAACATATTTCAATCTACGGACTCGACCCTCCCGACTCCTGTTTCGACGAAACAACCCTAATAGGCTTATGCTCGATGAGCGCTTTAGCCAGCTTAAACCTTGCCTGCTCTAGTATTCGCCAAAAAGTTGTTTTAGACAGCTTCAACCTCTCCGAGGCCTCGTCCGTGGTTAAACCCTGGTAGTGAACCAGTGAGAAAGCCTCGATCTCGAAATCATAGATCTCAACGCACTCACCCGGGTTGAAGCCGGCAACGGGCTTCACAGGCAGGTAGAAAATATCCGTGACGCCCAGGCTACTCTCGACCTGCGCCCTAACCCTATACCGTCCCCAGCGATGACAGCACCGTCTAGGCATGGTTAAACCCTAATTTAAACTTGAAACATATTCCAATAAATATCTTTGCCCCAGCTACTAGGAAATGAGTAATTACTGCTAACAGTCGCGTGCTTTCTGTCCTGGAACATGTTTCAACCAGGATGAGTACTATCCATATGTATGAAAGATACGCTTGCTTTATTAATAGTTGAAGCGTGATCTTAAACCAAGGTGTTTGTATTTTGACAAACGTTTTCATAGTCATGATGTTCCTGCTTTCAATCCTACTAATAGGCGTCGGGTATGGCTTATGGAGCGATACTTTGAAAGCCAACGTCTACATCCACATGTTCCCCGGGTATTTGGAGATAGGGTCCTGGAAGGTTTTCGCACGCTACAGATGTGATGGATGCCTAGGCTATGATTTAACATTCTTGTCGCCAAGCAACGACACCTTACACATACTTATTGGAAGCAGGGTTGTTGAATACTTGTGGATAGGGCTGGTAATAGAGAATAATAAGGAAGCCAGCCTCTACTTGGAGAACATGGAGGTCAAGATCAACGATACTTCAGGAGAATACGAGTTAACCCCAATATCATACCTATATGAGCCTGTTAAAACAGGCATAGGCTACATGCCCTACTGGGGAGGGGTTAGGTGCTCTGACCTACCCGTGAACGGTTACCTAGCAGGGTATCCTGTGCTGGTTAAGCCAGGTTATAAAATGGTTGCATGGCTCTATGTAGAGCTCGGGCTGAGCAATGCTGAGATCACTGTGGAGATAGTTTCAGGTTATTAAAATACACTGTGATGGTTGATTAAACAATTTCTCATAAAAAATAACTAACTTCTTTTTTAAAATGTATTAGATATACGGAAGCTTTATAGGTAGATAAATGCATTTATTATTTAAATGATTAACGAAGGTTTAATGCTTGAGTAATAGAACGCGAATCGACATAGTTGAAAAAATCCTAGACTATATAGCAAGAGAGGAGAAAGCTCTTAAAACCCATATCCTCTATGCCTCAAACCTGAACAGTAGCAATCTTAACAAGTACCTGGAGTGGATGGTAAAGCTCGGTCTTGTAGAAAGGTTTGAAGATAACAGGAACATAGCGTACGCGATCACCCCTAAAGGGATAGAACTTCTTGAAAAGTTGAAAAACATCAACGATGTATTGAACAGTAAGAGGGATTTGCTGAGCGACGAGCTCGTCTTCTACAGGGATGTTTTCAAGAAGACCATGGGCTCGCAGGAGTTCACGGTTTCCTACAGGTCGGTGATAGGTAAAACCGGGTTAACATACATCCACCTCACAGTGGGATACGGGGGTGTTGAACACCTTCTAGTATCTTTAAACGAGGCAGTTGTCTCCCAGTATTTAATTCGAAATCTCGCGTACTCACTGCTTGTCTCAGACGACACGGGCATGCCCTTATTGATTGTTTTGAGAAACAAGAGAATACAAGATGTAGTTGAAAGGCTAGCCTCATCCAATTCTCCGGAGAGAAGGGTTAGGATAATAGTGGTTTAATATGTATAGTTAATACATATGGTTAATACATAATACTTCTGCACTAGTGTTTTAAAAGCTGCTTACAATAACCCAAACCGAAAGGTGTAATGTATGAAATCTATATCAACTATAATGGGCTTAACCTTCATAGGGTTAATGCTCCTAGCTCTAGGAGTGGCAACAGCTATGTGGATGGAGACATTGTGGATAAACACTTATATCGAGACTGGCGAGGTAAGAGTTGCCTGGACCGAGTGGACGTGTTCGGACCAGGGCCCAGACCCCCAGGCTGGCGAACCCTTCCATAACGAGGAAGGTAAGAATGTAGCGCAGTGCATTGTAACGCCGGAGATCTACGATGACGAGCAAAACGTTATCAAGGTTAACATCACACTGGTCAACGCATACCCCGGTTATGCACCGTTCATAACACTATACGCTGGTAATATTGGAACGATACCTGTTAAACTATTGAACTATACTAATCTACAGTACGATGAGGAACCATTGACGGTTTACCTAGACATTCCAGAGGACACTCAGATACATCCAGGCGAATCCCTGCCTATAGGGATACACATAATTGTGAACCAGGAAGCCGAAGAGCTAACAACATACTCGTTCGAACTGGAATTCACGTTCGCACAGTGGAACGAGGTTCCATAGTTTTTCAGAGAGAAATGCTTGCTCATAGCAAGCATTAAACCATAGCGTAACAACGTAATAAGGTGTATTCAAATGAATAAAAGCATAATGTATATGTTAAGCATAGCGCTCGTAGGGGTGTCAGTCCTCGTAGGACTAGCCATGTGGACTGACAGCTTGAAAGCAAACAGCTACGTGTCAACAGGAGAGCTTGATTGGGAGATCGTGCCTGGTCCAACTATCTGGCTGGACGCATGCGGTCTTCCGCCGGGCTATGGAATGTTCAAAGGGAACGACTGGAACGCAAGCCTTCTCCCAATGCCAGGCGCCATCCAGCTCGACAAGGACGTGGGGTGCACTAGCGTCACCCTAATAGATTCTGACGGCGATGGAGACTATGACACAATGAATGTTACCCTAGTGAACGTTTACCCATGGTACTATACTCACATAGCTTTCAAAGTACACAATGATGGGACAATACCTTTGAAAATATGGAGAGTTGTCTTCGACGGACACGAATACTATGAGATAAACGAGGGTGAGCTGCAGCAAGGCGTTGAAGTTGACTTAGACGGTGATGGAAACCCCGACATACTAGTATGGTGGGGAGACAACTTCGGGAAGCAACTACATCCTTGTCAGTCAGCAGACATAAGCTTCGATTTGACAATACTGCAGACAGCTCCACAGGGAGCTTCGCTCTCATTCACAATATACTTTGACGCGATAGCTTGGAACGAGTATTATACTCCGTCCACAGTTACCCCAATCCAAGGGCCAGAGTAGCCCCTGCGAGGCGCGTGTAAATGAGCAGATCTTTTTTTATCGAAAACATCCAATTCATATATTTCTCCCTAGCCTTTTCAGCCCTAATTATTCTGTTCACGGGCAAAATGCTTTACAGTAACGCATACTACTTAATTCCTTCAATGATTTTTCTTATAGGTTTTAGCGTGAACTATTCATACCTGAAAGGGTTGAGCGAGGACTTGTCGCATTCTTTCAACGCTCTATCCTTGATTATATACCTGGCATCTTTCCTAGTAGCAGGCTTGATATGGGGGTTTGGATTAAACACTTTACTTTTAACGCCTCTCACGCTCGCCTTGAGGACTATGCTGGTTTTAACAGCTGTGTTTTTCACGGAGTCTTCCAGAATCCTCCTCACGGTGAAAACCCGTTTACACTCCCACTCTGTTTTTGCCACAGCTGTTTCAGCACTCCCCTTAGCAGTCATATACGCGTATGTTTTCGAGGGCGTGCCCTCCGGTTTAAACTGGGTTATAAAATACCTTGCCTTTGCATCATACAGCACGGTTTTATCGATCATAGCGTGGAGGTACGGGTTTAAAACCTCGTTATTGAACGCATTAACCTATGCTAGTCTCTTCTACCTATCCCCTGTCATACCTGCCTCTACATCTCTTCTTACAAGTGTTCTCACATTAACATTGCAGACTATTCTGCTCTCAGGATCCCTGTACGCCCTGGCTAAGCCTGCCCCGGTCCCTGCAGGATATCGTGCTCGAAAACCTTCTTCAAAAATCTTCTCAATCATGCTTATCGCGCTATCGATTTTACTACTCGGCTCCTTCCTCCTCGGGGTGAGACTGCTAGCAGTGGGCAGTGGCAGCATGACTCCCTCAATCAATATTGGAGATGTTGTTGTAGCAATACCGGTTTCACCCGGCGAGCTGAAAACAGGGGATGTCATTGTTTTCACCGGGGACTCAAGCCTTATTGTTCACCGGATCGTTGAGCCATCAGGCAACAACTGCTTCGTAACAAGGGGGGATGCTAATGAAAGCCCCGATCCTTTGTGGGCTTGCAGCGGTAGCATTGTTGGAAAAGTTGTAGCCGTGATCCCGCTGGTAGGGTTGCCGACAGTTATTCTATTGGGTTTTCTACGCAGCTTCTCCTCACTAGTATCCCTGATGCTTGCTTTATTATCCCTTGTTTACGTTTACTATGTTGTGAAAGGAGTTGTATTGTTTTGAGCAAAATCCTATCTAGAAACCGCTTATTCTCAGGGAAGGTTGTTAAAAGCCTCCTCTTACTTCTCACAGTTGTGTCTATCCTGGTCTTTGCTACCAGTGCTTTCTACCTCGCCGAGAGCTATAGGCTTCAGCCCTACATTACCTACAAGAACTCGTACAAGACAGCGGATATCAATTCCCAACCCTACTACAGCGTCCTCGTTAAGCCCTCGCTAATATATGATTACGCGACTGTGGTGACCTATTCAACAGTCTACCTTTCCCTGGCGGAGAAAGTTGATTATGTCTTCAACTTATCCTGGGCAGTGTACAATAACACAGCGAAAGGCCCGGTTTCAAGCATTACGTACAGTGTTGAACCTGCCCTCTTAATAACTACTTCAACGTGGAGTAAAAGCTTCGCAATAACCCCCGAGATCCTTGAGACGGGCGAGGGGGTTGTGGTTAAAGGCTCCTTCAACATCAGCGAGCTGGAAGGCTTAGTGGACGCTATAGACAAGGAGGTTCGGGTAAGCTCGTGGAGGTTTGACGCAAACACTACTTTGAGCCTCAGGATTCATGCCGCATACTCTACAGGGGTTAACGCTTCCTACGAGTTGAAACCTTTTATAGCGCTAAGCATCAACAAGATATACAATCTCCTGGAAATATCTACAGGCGGTTTGACCTCATCCTACGGTGAAGAAGTTAAGAAAACCATTGAAAACACGATGACCCTCCCATTAGGATTTAGCGTTAGAGTATCCACTGTTAGAAGCGTGGCAACCATTTCAACACTAACCACCGGCTTGCTGGCAGCGGTAATGGGTTACACCTCCCTCAGGTCTTACGGGGTGTTCAAAACACAGGGAGGGAAGAAGTTTAAGAGAAGGATTGTGAAAGCACGTGTAGACGAGTACCGGTTTAAAACAGTCATCGTGGAGAGTGCAGAGGATTTTGACGCGCTGGCTAGGAGGGTTGACGCGCCAGTCATATATTCCGAACAGGATAGGAAATACTACTTGGTAATAGGAGATATTGCATACGTTTACCAGGAGAGTTAAAAAACTATATTGGTTTAACAAACCCCCATTTCTCCAGGGCCCGGGCAAGCTCCCTGTGTGATTCAGCGTATTCGTCGAGAGGTATCCCTTTCACAACGGCTTCGAGCGCTTGTCTAACAGCCATTGCGCCGGCCCTAGGTCCATCAGGGTGTCCAACCACCCCGCCCCCCACCTGGAGCACTATGTTAGTCCCCAACGCCTCGATCACGGGAGGCAGGTTCCCTGGGTGTAACCCGCCTGAGGAGACAGGCATTGCCGGCTTGATATGGTGCATGTCCTGGGGGAGGTGGAACCGGTCCTCCGGATCCGGCGTGAACCTCTCCTCTCTTAATATTCTCGCACACCTTACAACGTCGAGTTTTCCGCCCTCAAGCTTCCCAGCGCCCGCTGTTCCAACGTGGAGCTGGTCAACCCCGATAACCCTGTAAAGCTTTGCCAGCACGAACATGGATATTCCGTGGTAGGGGTTTCTCGTAAAGGATGCGTGCATTGCTCTGTGAGCGTGAACGGCGAGACCATACTCCTCTGCGAGATCCCTGATGTAGTTTAAAACTCCCCAGCCGGACACTACTACGTCAACCATTACGTAGGGATTCCCGTAGTCAGCCACCAGCCTCAGCCTCTTCTCCATCTCCCTGACGTCAGCGGTTATGTTTGCAAACCAGGCCTTCCTCTCACCCGTCTCCTTCTCGACCTTGTCAATAACCTTCATTATAGCCTTGGCCCTTGCCTCGAAGCTACAATACTTCGGGCTTGTCAGGTTTTCATCGTCCTTGATGTAATCCAGACCACCCATTAACAGCTCGGTGGCGAGTTTTTCAACCTCTTCGGGCGAGTAGCCAACCTTCGGCTTCGGAACAGTGCCCACGATCGGCCTGTCTTTAACCTTGAAGATCTCCCTTACCCCTTCAACACCCTTGGAGGGGCCTTTGAAATCTTTGAGAAATCCTCCCGGCAGGTATATATCCTCAAGCCTTAATCCCTCCACCCGTCTCATTCCGAAAACATTTCCCGCAATGCTCGCCAACAATCCTGGAATATTCCCTTCCTCAAAGAGCTCGACCGGGTACGCTATCTTAACGATCCATGAACCATCCTTTAAGTCCAAGAACTCATAAGCCCTCCCGCTGAGCCTCCTAACCCTCTCCCTATCATACCAGTTGTAAATAGTTGTCCATGTACCCGTACTGCTTTCAGCAGCCACTCCCCCCGCGGCATCATCTATTGTGAAGCCCTGGGCTGGCTTAATCCTGAAGACAGCGATTACATGGTTGTCGGGGTCTGGTTTAAACGTTCTATCAATGTACTCATGGTATGTTTCGAAATCGAACTTCTCAGGCATGAGAACGCGCCTCAAGTGTTTGAAAATATATTGTCTACAGGGAATTATAAGTATTATCGGGTTTTGACCCGGGGTGTTTTAAATGATGGAGAAAGTTGTTGGAGGAATACCAGGGAGGTTTGAGTTTCTGGAGCACATGAGCGATGTTTATGTGAGAGCCTATGGGAGGAGCATTATTGAGTTGTTTGAGAATTCTGGGCTGGCATTGTTTGAAGCTATGACGGATACTTCCAAAATCAGCAGGAGTGTTGAAAGGCTTGTGGAGGCCGAGGGTTTTGACCTGGAGAGTCTTCTATACAAGTGGCTTGAGAACCTCCTAGTACTATACTATGCTGAGAGGGTAATGTGTAACCAGGTAGAGATATGGGAGTTTAAAATTGAGAAGAAGGAGGCTGGAGAGGAATACAGGATCAGGGGTGCTTGCAGAGGCGAGGTTTTCAACCCATCTATTCACGAGGCAAGGGTTGAGATTAAATCACCAACCTACAGTTTAATGCGGATTCTCAAGGATGTTGATCAGTGGAGGGCTTACTTCGTGCTTGACATATAAGTTTTAAGCAGTGATTTGCACTGGGGGCAGAAGAATGCTGTTTTCTCGTCAACCTCTCTCACGCTATTGCTGAACCTCATAACACAGGCTCTATTTCCACAATGTTTAAGCCCCAATAAGTGGCCCAGCTCGTGCACAACTTCCTTCACAAGCCTCTCCAAATACTTGCCGGGGTCCGGTTCGTCCCCGTAGAACTCCGGCTTCAATCTTTTCGAGAAGACAACAGCGACTCCTTTAGAAGGGACTGCCTCGCCGAACACGAAGTTCAACCCGTACTCATAACCGTCTAAGTAGCCGATACCGATCACGAGGATTCTCCTACCAGCCTTGAAGACGGCGAAGTGCTTGTCAAGCTGCTCCACCAGGCACTGCGCCACGTACTGAGCCCTCTCCCAGTCGAAGCATTTGAGAGAAGGCTTGAATACCCCGGGCCAAGCATTGATCTCAAGGGTTATGCCGGAATCGGATAGGATGTTTGAAATTCTTGATGCTAAATCCTCCAGGTATTCTGACATCCCGTGGCTGGTCATGGAAACCAGTAGCAACTCCATAAGGGAACACCGTTCAGCCTATTTTTAAGAAAACATGGAGGGTTTAATAAAACAAAGCGAGTGCCGCCGCGGGGACTTGAACCCCGGGCATCCCGGTCTTCAGCCGGGCGCTCTCCCAGCTGAGCTACGGCGGCCTATTAAATCATTAAGATTTCAGGGTTTATTAGTTTTATATTTCAGCTCCCGCATCTTATAAATCATGCTTGGTGTGTTGCAATGCTGGCAGCGATCCTGGCAGGTGGTTATGGTAAGAGGCTGAGACCATTCACTAATGACGTGCCAAAGCCCTTGGTTCAGGTCGGGGATAAGACGCTTGTTGAGTGGCAGATAGAATGGTTGAGGAAGCATGGTTTTAACGAGCTGGTTCTCTTGGTAGGGTATAAGAAGGAGAAGATGATCGAGCATGTTGGTAGCGGCATAAGATACGGGGTGAGGGTGACTTATGTTATCGAGGATGAGCCGTTGGGGACGGGAGGGGCTGTTAAAAATGCCGAACACATCTTGAGCAAGACTGATGTCTTCCTCGTAGTCAACGGGGATATACTTACAGATCTCGATCCCAAACTACTTATCGAGAAGCTTGAATCGACCCGCGGATTACTGGGCGTGATAGCTTCAATACCGCTTCCAAGCCCCTACGGTGTCTTAGAGATGAATGGTGACATGGTCACAGGCTTCGTGGAGAAACCCTTGCTGAGGGATTACTGGATTAACGCTGGAGTATATGCTTTGAAACCCGAGGCGTTAAGGTATTTCCCGGATAAAGGCGATCTCGAAAAAACAGCCTTCCCCGCAATGGCGAAGGATGGGGTTCTAGGAGCAGTGAGATACACCGAAGTGTTCTGGAAAGCGATTGACACTTTCAAGGAGCTGGAGGAAGCGTCGAAAACGCTTATGGAACGCTATAGGAGTGGTTAGGGATCAGGATTTCCGGCTCTCATCACAGCTAACTGCTCAAGAGACCCTCTTGTCATCACTATTTTTAATACTAGGAGTAACCAGTCTTATATAAGCCAGCATCGGGAAGTTTTAAAAACAACAACAAGGAATACACATATTAATGAGCGGCGGTCGTCTAGCCTGGACTAGGACGCCGGCCCTCCAAGCCGGAGATCCCGGGTTCAAATCCCGGCCGCCGCATTTAATCTTCATTAATCTTCAATGGTGCATGTCTCAATGTTTTTATCATGGGAGGTATGCAACATTATTTTCCAGAGGTAGGGGTAGGCGGATTCTACGAGATTATGAGAGCCTTAACAGGCTTTTAACTGAAGGAATCAATCTGTTTTTAAGACGAGTGTTAGCGGATCATTCGCTTTTACCCAGGGGTTAAATGAAATCTATTTCCGAATCTCTCATCTACTATGAGGACCTCTTCAAACCCCGCTTCCTTAAGCTTCTCCCTCATCTTGCTGATTATAGTGTTCCACAATGTGTTGTTTATGAATTTACAGAACAAGCAGCTTGGCTGGGAACCCGTGAAGTCCACGTAGACAGTTATTTTTCTTCCATCGTTTGAAATCCTGAAACCTGTGACCAACCCGCTGCTTACTACATCTACGTCGAAACCTGGGACTTCGATGCCTGATAACACCTTCTCAGCTAGCCTTGCTTTTTCATCCATAAATATGAACACCCGTCCCGCTTGATATTCAGAGATTAGGTTTTTAAAGTATTAATCACGACTTTTAAAAGAAGATAAGCGAGATCACTTTTTCATAATTTCTTCTCAACAAGATACTTGTAATCGGAAGTGGTCGAACAGCGCATCTAGAATAATGCCGGCTTCAAAAAGAATTGGTGGATGATGGCTTCCCCTAACTCTCAAGGGCTTTGCGTATTATGCGGTAGAGTTCTCTAGGGTTTTCAAAGAATAGTTTTATAAGCTTCTCCATAGGTTCGTCGATGAAAATGTTAAGCTTTACGGGATAAATGAACATTCTCGCGATCATTTCAGCGGATGATGAAGACCCATATACGTTGGAGACGATGTCTCTGAAAGTCCATGGCTCCTCTAGGAAGAGTTCTGCACAGTCTTTGCCGGCCGTTCTACGGCAATAGATATTCAGCGTGTGGATCAATCCCGGTGCAACGCTTCTAACATAGGCTTCAATATTATTCACTAAAACATCTTTAACGCTCCCGCTCACTTCCCCCACCCAGCCTCTGTTTTGCAAGCTTGGCTAAATCCCGCGAATATGAGGCCAGTTTGCCCATATCCTCGCTCTTGAAACCTATCACTTGTGGGTGGAAACCCTGCCTCCAGACCAGGAATTCAGGATGTAGCTCCCCGTTACCCTCACGTTTAAAGTATACCCGAACCACTAGGTCTGAAACAGCTTCAAGGGTCTTATTCCAGTAAGGATCTATCCTTGCAAAGTAGTTTACGACTATCTTGCCTTTGTTTTTAAGCCAAACCATAAGGTTTCTATGGTTTATCCAGAAATCGCTGAAACCCTTGTAAGTAGCGGCGAGAACCTCTCCTCCGTGAAACACGACTATTTCAGGGTTGACACTCTCGATCAAATCAGCCAGTAGCATCATTAGGTGTGATGGAGAATATGCAGAAGGGTTGAAAGAAGCTATATGCAGATACTTCTTTAAGACTTCCCTGGCAAGCTCTGCCTCGAAGTTAAGGTAATTCTGCATAATTCCTGTTAACAACTCCTCAATAACGTCCGGAGAGTATAGGAATGTTACGAATAATATTTTTGAATCATTCGTTATCGCTAAATCTACTAGGGGTAGCAGTGTTAACGGCGTTCTACCCCATGAAGGATAACTTACAAGCAGTGTATTCCCCGTTTTCAACGAGCCTCCTAACCCTTCTAGAAACTCTTTAATAGTCGTGGATAGTTTCTTGACCGGGCCGGGGCAGATTTCCCCAGGCTTAGGGGGCTTAAAAACCCTTATTCCCTTCCCCTCTATGATTACGAACGGTATTTCAACGGTCTGGAGAGGGAGGCCGCGGATTTTCCTCAACTCCATAATACGAGAGAGCATCCCGCGTTCAACCCTATGCTTCAAATATATCACGGCGTCAGCGACGAAATCTATAGGACGAGTTTCAACATTTTCACCTCTTGCTTCAACCTCAGCTAACACTACTAGTAGTCCTATAATCGAGCTCGTTAACTGGTAAAAAAAGTTTAGCAGTATAGCCCTATGCTCTTCCCTTTTCTCCGTTAGTTCTAAAACAGGGTTTACCGAGTCTAAAACAACCACGTCAAAGTCTTCCCTCTCCAGTAAGCTGGCGAATTCTTTTAGAAAACTCTCAATGGATACAACCGGTAGTTTCACGAACTTGAAAAATCCTTTCTCCTCGGCACTCTGAAAATCCACCCCGATCTTAGACATGTTCTTGTAAAGCTTTCCCTTATCCTCGTAGAATGTCACGTAGAGGCACTTTTTACCGAGTCTCATGTTAGCGTAACATATCTGTGAAGCCAGGGAGGTTTTTCCAGAGCCAGGATGTCCTGCTATAAGTAGCATGCTATTCGGAAGAATAGGACCGATTAAATCATCAAGCTCTGGTGAACCAGTAGTATACTCGGCCTCCTTGTTCAGCATTCAGGACCGCCACTCTCTTTTAAAATATTTCTCGGATCTCAGTTAAAAGCTAACAGACAATTTCCTGAACGCTAAACCCCCGCAGTCCATTACACGGGCCTATGTTGATCAGTACTTGTCACGAAGTGAAAGCCTCACTACGACGGCAGTTCCCCATACTTTTCTACAAGGTTAACCGGTATTTGCCTCCCTGGAGGAGAATACGTTTAGGATTGTTGTGAAAACCTTCTCTGTAAGGCTCGTCAGCGAGTACAATTTAAATTTCCCCTCGCGTTTATACTGGACTAGCCCAGCCTTAAGTAGTGTTTTAAGGTGGTGTGAAACCAGGGTTTGATCAAGGCCTAGCACATGAGATATAATGCACACTGGCAGAGACCCGTTCAGGTATAGTAGCGAGAGGATTTTAAGCCTCGTAGGGTCTGAGAAATGTTTGAAAATGTGATTTAACTCACTAAGCCCCTCTCCAGGTATTTTAATCTCTAAACTAGGGTTTAGCGGTATTGCCTCGCTAATCCTGCACGCTCCCCTATCCTTTAACTCTTTAAGGATTTCGGAAACCTTCAACGATCTAGCTATCAAATCCTTAATCCCTTGGTAATCCAATATTTCAGACTGTCTTAAAAAGAAATGCGTGTTGAATCACTCTGCAATATCTCCATTGTAACGTATCGCTTCCCCGGGACAGACCTTCTGGCAACCTCTGCACATTTCTACACAGTTATCTGGGTTCACCACTAACGGCTTTCCATCTTCTCGAAGACCGTAAACGCCGTGTGGGCAGAAATTCAAGCATGAGAGGTAGCCAGTACACTTCTCGTAGTCTATGACTGGGTACCAGTTCCTCGCCACCATCCCCACCCGGTTTAAAGCGCGTTTTCAATTGCTTTAACAGCCTCTTCCGTCGACATGTTCCTTATTTCAACACCAACGAATTTTGACTCGTCGAACCCGAGTTCCTTAAACACCCAGCCGAACATTTTCTTCTGCATGACGGGGTCGCAACCGGCTACTATAACTTTGTCAATGTCTTCATTCTTGCTTAGCAAGACTTTCCAGAAGCTTCCATCTATTCGAATAGAAGGGATGCGTTTAAGACGATAATAAGACCTCTTTCAGAGCTCTTACCTTTCTTAAGACATCTGAGGATTGTCAGATATTGGATGGGATATTACGATATGACGCCAGATCATCATCCAATTTATGGCCCCATAGAAGGATTTGATAACCTGTTTATAGCTGCTGGCTTCAGCGGGCACGGCATGATGCTAGGACCAGTGACAGGAGAAGTGATATCGAGCTGGATTGTTGAAGGCAAGCCTTCGCCATCAATAGCTCAAAACCTTACGTTGAAGAGGTTTGAAAGAGGAGCTCTCGTTAAAGAGTTAGCGGTCATAGGTTAAAAACGTTTGTTAGCGTTAACACGTTCACACCTAGGCATGTCATAACTTTTAAGATACATTAAATTCATCTTTTACTTAAAATAATCACGTCTCTATTCAATGAATGCATTGATATATGAAAACAAAGGTTTCAGTTATGCTTATAAACCCAACGCTAGGAATAATATGTACACGTCTTATGGTGAAATCCAATGGGTGTGAAAATCTGGGATTCTATAAATAGAGTTCCCGGAGGTTTAATGGTAATACCATTAATATTAGGCTCCTTAACGAGAACGTTTTTCCCACAATTCCTCGACATGGGCGGTTTTGTAACAGCGCTCTTTAAGAACAGCGCGTTGCCGTTGATAGCTTTGTTGATATTTGCTACAGGAGCCAACACCCCTCTTAGACTTTTAGGCATCGTTGGAGCTAAAGCAGGAGCTCTGTTAGCTGCAAAGACCTTCATCCCAGGTCTTCTAGTGATACTGTACGGATTTGCTGTAGGCAGAGCTGAAATCTTGCCGGGCCTAGGACTCTTGGCTTTGATCTCCGGCACGATAAACTCGAACGGCGGCTTATGGATTGCATTGGCAAGCAAATATGGCAACCAAAGCGACGTTGGCGCTTATATAGCGTCAGCACTAAACGATGGTCCGTTCTTCGCCATGTTGTTCCTAGGACTTTCCGGACTAGCTCAGATACCCGTGCAGTATATTGTTGCAGCAATACTGCCTTATCTGTTAGGATTGGTATTAGGAAACCTAGATCCAAAGATAGGTGAGATTTTCAAGCCAACATCCAACATAACCATACCGTTTTTCGCGTTCTCCCTTGGAGCAGGAATAGATATAATGACGTTGGGCTCGGCTGCTAGCGGCGGTTTAATAATAGGCATGTTGAGTTTATCCACAGGCCTATTAGGATACCTGTTCTATAGGGCGTTGTTCAAGAGAGACACCAATCCAGGCGTTGGTGCAGCAATCGGAACGACTGCTGGAAATGCTGCAGCGGTACCAACTATGATAGCTGAAGCAGATCCCACGTTTAAACCGTTCGTAGCATCCGCTTCTGCTGCAGTAGGTTTTGCTGTACTGTTCACAGCGATATTTGCTCCCATATTGACCCATTACTTAGCAAGCTACCATAATAAGAAGAACGCGCGATCAAACAAATAGAAGATAAAAGGTTTTGCACATGAAGAAGAGATTTTTTAGAAAAGTTCTCATAATTGCAGATGATTTTACAGGCGCTAACGACACAGTCGCGCAGTTTGCAAAATTAGCACTACCAAGCGTAACCGTAATTCGTTCTTCGGCGTGCACCTCAAGCTATTTGAGAAGTCTTGCTGACGAGTACGACGTCATTGCTATAAATACTGATAGCAGAGCCTTGGACCCTAGAGAGGCATATAAAGCGATATACAGCCTGTTTGAAAAAATAAATGAAGCGTTCGACGAAGCTGAAGATCTACTGATATATAAGAAGATAGATTCTACTCTAAGAGGCAACATAACCGCAGAATTACAAGCAGTGTACGATTCCTTCAAACCACAGCTCATATCATTTGCGCCAGCCTATCCTAAACAAGGTAGAACTACGTTAAACGGCATACACTTAGTGAACGGAGTACCAGTAGATCAGACTCAATTCGCTAAAGATCCTAGAAATCCAGTCAAAAGTTCTTACATACCTTCATATTTTGAAGACGTGTTTAAGGAAAAATACAAACATATCACAATCGATGAGCTTCGATCAGACAAAGCTAGCGATATGATTGAGAGATACGAAGTCCTATCGTTTGACATCGAGAATGACAATGATTTGAAGACCTTAGTAAACTGTGTATTAAGAACGGACAAGAAGGTAATATGGGTTGGATCAGCGGGTTTAGCTGAACATTTAGCTTACACGACAATAGTGGGGAGAACGCGTGGAAAGCCTGTACTTGTAGCCATAGGAACGCTCAATAACGTGACCAGGATCCAGGTGAGTGAGCTTACGAAAGCGCTGAACTGTAAGCTGTTGTTGATCAATTTAAAAAGTTTGCTGGACGATCCTGAATTGGAATATAAACGATTGAAAGATGACATAGAAGTAGGTCTTAAGGAATCCTCAGAGATCATACTGACTACTAGTTATACGCAAGAACAAGTCAAAGATGGTGAGCTGTTAGCTAATGAGATGGGCATAGGACTTTCACAATTAGGAGCCCTAATAGCAAAGAACATGGGAGAGCTCATAAATATGATAGTATCGGATTATGGAATAGAGAGATTCAGTGGCATATTTGCAAGCGGAGGAGACATAGCCTTGGCTATAATCAATAAGCTCAACATAGACTTCGTTTCTGTCATAGGCGAGATCGAACCCGGTCTTCCGTTACTGAAGCACAAGAACTCGTACATCGTTACGAAAGCTGGAGGATTTGGAAAAGAAGATACGCTTATTAAAACAGTAGTTCGTATTAAGAGTTTGGCGAGAAGACATGAGTGAAGTCAAAATAGCTATAACCATGGGAGATCCAGCTGGTTCAGGTCCAGAGCTAACCATCAAAGCTTTGAGAAAATTAGCTCCAACATTTGAAGCAATCCCTATTCTTATAGGCGACTTTAACGTTTTTACAAAAGCTGCTTCAATAGTAAACGCAAAAGATTTGGTCTTTGTGAAGGTAGAACACCCAAGAGAAGCGGTTAAAGCTCCTTTCACTGTAAACGTCATCGATCTAAACAACGTCAAATTAGAGGAGCTCGTTTATGGAAAGCCGTCTCCGATGGGCGGCAGAGCTTCATATGAGTGTATAGTCAAGGCTGTAGATTACGCTGTTAAAGGGGAAGTGGACGCCATAGTGACAGCTCCTATAAGCAAAGAGAGCTTGAACATCGCTGGTTATAAGTATCCAGGTCATACTGAATTGCTGGCTGATTTAACAAATTCTAAAGAAGTTAGGATGATGTTGGTCGCTAGGCATTTGAGAGTAGTTCACGTGACTACACATGTTTCGTTGAGAAAAGCCATAGATATGATAAAGAAGGATAGAGTGCTGAGAACGATCGAAATAACAGACGATTACTTGAAGAAATACTTCGGCATAGAGAGACCTGTACTTGGGATTGCAGGACTCAATCCACATGCCGGTGAAGGCGGATTGTTTGGTGATGAAGAGATAATCGAGATAGTTCCTGCAATCAATGAGGCAATGAACAAAGGCATAAATGTTAAGGGACCCTATCCTCCAGACTCCGTGTTTTACAGAGCGTATTATAACAAGGAGTTCGATGCAGTAGTAGCCATGTACCACGATCAAGGTCATATACCGTTGAAAATGGTTGGATTTATGGAAGGAGTGAACATCACTCTTGGCTTGCCGATAATAAGGGTTTCTCCAGATCACGGAACAGTATGGGGTAAGGCGGGCACTGGTAGAGGAGATGAAACCGCTACATTAGAAGCGATAAAAATAGCAACAGAACTCGCTAAAAGGAAAAAGAGTTGGTCCTAACTTTTCCTAAAACATCGAACTTTAACTATAAATTAGGAAACTCTTCTTTTGGCTTGAAAGACAAAGCTTTCATTCGTAAATTTCACTTTCACTCAAGTCTCTGAGAGTATGGAAAAAACTTCCACAAAAGCTTATGTATAATGACTATCGAGCTCTTTATGGTGATTTCAATCATGAGTTGTACTAAAGCTCAAATAATAATCCTGCTTGAAAAGATAAAAGACGAATTGAAACACGAAGATGATAAGGCGATTACACAAACAGTTGATGGAGGCTTTATATTAGCAAGAGACATGGAAGACGCTCCAGAAGTTATCACCGTCTGTCGCACACAGCTGTGGGTGAATAACTGCGAAGTCGATCTTCTTATTCCGCCTAAAATAGTTGACCACTTCGAACGGGTTCACTTTCTGGAAGGACATGTTCCCTGGCAGACACACATTATCAAGCTCTTCATATGAATCACAATTCACTTGTATATCGATTTAAGTATAAAAGCCTTGCGCTCCCCAAATGTTTTAACCCGGGTAGGGTAATAATTGCTTAAACAGGGATTGATTTGAAAATACTTGTCTTATCCGATATCCACGGAAACCTGGACGCGTTGAAAACAATTCTCGAGCACGCTCCAAGCTGGGATGAGCTGTGGGTTCTAGGAGACCTCGTAGACTATGGGCCCGAGCCAGGTGAGGTAATAGATTTTGTCAAATCCCTCGGTCCCAGGCATATTCTCCGCGGAAACCACGACCACGCCGTTGCCTACGGGGTTGACTGCGGGTGCGGCGAGAAAACCCACGACCTCAGCATTTACACGAGGATTAAAATCTCGGTTAAAATGATTAGTAGAGAGCAGGTTGAATGGCTTAGGACCCTAAGCCCTGTTGAAAGAGTCGCCGATAAAGGATTGGAGGCTGTTCTAGTCCATGGGAGCCCTCGAAACCCGCTCTACGATTACATGCTTCCCACGCTCCCCCCTGAGGATTTAAGGAGAATGCTCACCCCGCCTCCTCTCTCACCATATGGGTTTAAGGGGATGGTCACAGGGCTAGTGGTTTCAGGGCATACCCACATACCTATGGATGTAAGAGTCGGCGACACGAGAATAGTTAACCCCGGTAGCGTTGGACAGCCAAGGGACGGCGATCCGAGGGCGTCCTGCGGCCTACTCGATAGCGAGACCATGGAGTTCAGGATCATCAGGTTTAAGTATGATGTTGAAAAGACTCTCTCCAAGCTTAAAGCATTGATAACTGATCAAGCAATCTACCAGAGGCTTGCATCCATATTGTTAACAGGCAGGGTTTAGATTCAATGATTAATTATGGTTTAAACACTAATTGATTTAAAGGTAAAGGAATGAGAGTAATGGGTTTGATGACCAAGAATGTTTTAGAGAGAAAAGGATACAGCTTCATATTCTTCACAGACCCTCCGGTAGAACCCTCATATTCTAGCTTAAAGTTTAAAGACGTCCTACCCGAGTTCTCATCAATAGAACTGGGCGATAAACCCCTCTACAAGCACCAGCTGGAAGCATATGAATCATTGATGAAAGGCCTCAACGTGTTGTTGAAAGCTGGGACAGGTAGCGGGAAGACCGAGGCATGGATGCTGTATGCTTTAAACAGGATTAGAGAGGATAAAAGGTTCAGGACCATAGCCCTGTACCCTACTCTCGCGCTGGCTAACGACCAGATTAGGCGGATTGAGAAATACGTGGGCCTCGTCGGCGGTAAGAGCATTCAAATAGACAGTGTTAAGAAGGAAGAGTATGTTAAAAAGCATGGGTTGCCATGGCTCAGGGAAGCCGTAGGCTCCTCAAACATAATCATCTCCAACCCAGCCTTCCTGATGCATGATTTGAAGAAATACTTGTTAAGAAAGACGCAAGGGATCCTGGCCGGCTTATACAGTAAGCTCGACTTAATAATCATTGATGAACTCGACTTCTACGACCCGAGAAGCCTAGCCCTCTTAATGGGTGTGTTGCAAATACTCAGCGATATAAGCGATGTTAAGCCCCAGGTAGCGGTGCTGACCGCAACCCTCTCCAACCCTGAGGACATGGGGGATTTCTTGAAGAAGGCCACGGGACGGGATTACCGGGTAGTTGAGGGCGAGGCGTTCAGGATCACCAACCACTACTACATAGTGCTAGGCAAGAATATGAGGGAAGTCTACAATAGTGTTAGAAGATTGTGGGGTGAGGCGGTCAAGGCGCATCCCGAACTAGCTAATTACACCAAGTTCGTCGAGGATTACTCATTGTTTGAGAAAGAAGCATACAGGATAGTTTCAATACTTGAGGGTCTCGGCTTCGATGTTCCAAGCATTAGTGTAAACCCCGCTGAGATAGTGTCGGAGTTTTTCAAAGATGACTACGTAACACTGGTTTTCACAAGGAGTATTAGCTCTGCCGAAGAGCTTGTAAGAAGTATTAAACAATACGTTGGGGAGGACGCACCGCTCGCAAGCCATCACCACTTAATCTCCAAGGCGAAGAGGGAGGAGGTTGAGGAGAAGGCGAGGAGAGGGCTGGTTAAAGTAGTGGTGTCTCCGAGGACCCTTTCCCAAGGTATAGACATAGGGACTATAAGGAGGATAGTCCACCTCGGACTCCCGGACGATGTTAAAGAGTTCTATCAGCGGGAAGGGAGGAAGGGGAGGAGGAGGGAGCTGGGATATGCGGAGACTGTAATAATCCCGTATACGAGATGGGATAGGGAGCTGTTGAATAATGGTCTTGAAACCCTTCGCAAATGGCTCGGTCTTGGGATCGAGAAAACCCTTGTTAACGAGGAAAACCTCTACATATACCTATTCACGGGGATTGTTAAGCTCAAGTCACCGTGGTATCGGAAAGAGTTGAATGAGCTTGAGAAGAATGCGCTGTCTAAGGCGGGTGTGTTGCTGAAGGACAGGGTTAACACGGAACTGCTGGACTGGGTCTTCGAGAGGATGAACTTCTACGAGTTCGCCCCGCCATACGGAATTAAAAGGTATATCGAGAGGAGCGGGGAGCTTAGACCGCTTGAACCGATTGGACATGTTGACTTGATCGAAAAGTTCCAGCCAGGATGCATCGACTACTCCGAGGACGCGCTAGTGGTTTCCATAGAGTATGGGAGAACATCAAGGCTTGTCAAAAGCGTGATAGAGAAGCCGATCAAGGACATAGACTTTTACTCCCACGATGCTTTATCAATAGCGGCGGAAGAGTACAAGTACTGGAAGATGAACTGGGGCGAGAAGCCATCACTCGTCAAGGATCTTTTAACGGGAAGAATAACGAGCGAGGAGCTCTGCGTGGTTTATGTCCCCAGGAACGGTTTCGGCAGGTATAGGAAGATACCTGAGAGATGTATTTGGACTGTGAGGTCTGAGAAGCCCAGGTACGTGCGCGTTGACAACACGCCACTAGTCTTTTACGATAAGAAGACCATTTACGTTCCTACGCCGACAGGGGGCGAGTACAGGGATTTCACATATGGCTACATATACGAGGTTGAAATAAGCGAGGACTCCGAGCTCCTCAGGCTGGCGCTCGCGGCATTAATGGTCCTGCTCAGGAGGCTCCACGGAATAGCTTTCGAGACAATAATGTACGATGTCGTCAAGCTAGGGGAGTACAAGTACTTCTCGCTCCACGAGCCCGTAGCGGCCGGTATCATAGACAGGCTTGACTGGTTGAGCGTTAGAAGGGATGTTGAGAAATACGTTTTCGACGACTTAGACAGGATTCTAATATCCGAGATAGACGATATTGCCTACTCAACCCTAGTCTCCCTGAAGTTTAACTGGAGCCTTGTGAAAGCGGAAATGCTCAGGGTGGTTGACTACATCCTGGCCAAGGAGAAGATCCGGGCAGTGATAGAAGGCGTTGAGACACTCATACCGAGACCCAGCCCAGCGTTGAAAACCCTTTCACTCAGCATCATTAGTGAAGTACTGGATGAGGATTCTCTCTCCCCGAGCCTTCTCGTGGCGCTAGCCTACTATGACGGGGGCTTGTCAAGAGCGGTGGTAGAGCTTTATCCCCCAATACCTTACGTTAAACCCCCGCAAGCAATACTAGAGTTTGAGAGAGAGGTCCTGGATAAAATCCTCTACGAGGACTTCAAGCTTGTCGTCGAGGACAGGGGCATGGTTCTCAAGCAGTTGAGAACTGCTAACCTAAGGATGCTTGCAGGATTCATTGAAAAAGAGCCTGGTAAAGTTGTAGACCTGCGTGAAAAATCTGCTGACCTCTCTGTTAAACCATTCACTCCTGAATCCTTGTTAACAGGTGAGGAGAAGGAGCCGAGGATTGAGCCAGCTGATGTTCAGCTGGTTTTGAAAGAGGCTAGGGAGAGGAAGGAATTATCCGAGAGCATGAAGAATGTTATCCAAAGATTTATGGCTAGAAGGGCGCGGGCTGATTACATAGCATACCTAGTTCTAAAGGAGGTTGCGGGCAGGAAGGGTGTAGTGGATAGAAGCAAGACCGGTGTCATCTAGCTCCCAGCCTAGGAGACGTCTAGGACTATTTGACCAAGGCTACGACCGTGTTTAAGCTCTTTCAACGCTTCATTAGCCTCCTCGAGCTTGAAGGCTTTAACCTCAGGCTTAATCCCGTGCTTAACCGCGAGCTGGAGGAACTCGGACACATCCCTTCTCGTCACGTTTGCAACAGTCTTAACCTCCCTCTCCTCCCAGAGTAGCCTATACTCAAGCCTCTCTATAGGGGTCATGTATATCTCGCCTAGTACGACCCTGCCTCCCTTGTCAACCTTCCGCAAAGCTTCCACGAACACTTGTGAAGCCGGTGCATAAACTATTGCAGCATCAAGTTTTGACGGCGGTTCATCAACCGTTCTCCCAGCCCACTCAGCCCCGTTCTTAAGCGCGTGCTCTATTTTCCACGGACTGCTCGTGAAAACGTAAACCCGTAGCCCCAGCTTCCTAGCTGTTTGAAGCATTAAATGCGCCGCGCTCCCGTATCCGAACAAGCCTAACACCCCGTCCGAGCCCACGAGGCCGGTTAGTCTTAAAGACCTGTAGCCTACGGCTCCGGCGCACATTAAGGGAGCTGCTTCAAGCTCACTGAGCCCTCCGGGTATTTTATGAATAAACCTGTAGTGTGCCACCATGTATTCAGCATAACCCCCGTTTACAGAGTAGCCTGTGAACAATGCTTTATCGCAGAGGTTTTCCAAACCCCTTTTACAATACCTGCACTCACCGCATGCGTAGTACAGCCATGGAACACCCACAAGCTCGCCAGGCACCACGCCTTCAACAGCGTCTCCAACCTCAACGATTCTCCCTATCACCTGGTGCCCAGGGATTAATGGGAGTCTTGGAGGAGGTAGCTCGCCCTCGACTATGTGGAGGTCTGTCCTGCAGACGCCGCATTTCGATATTTTTATCAAGACTTCCTCGCTCCTCGGAGAAGGGGTTTCAACGTTAACGTATTCCAGGGGATTGGTTTCAACAGGGGCTGGGTTACGCAGGAGCATTGCCTTCATAAGTTAAAATACACCTGTCTACTATAAGGGTTGAAGGGGGTAATTAATTGGTTTCACTAGCCAGCACGAACGTTTACTTTCTACAGGAAGTTTCAGCGGTGCTGTTGCTTGCAATACTTGCCTTCATACTGCTAGCCGGTGTGAAAGGGTGGAGGAGGTATGTGGTCACCTGGCTCAGCCTCGTGTTAATCATCCTCCACTACACGGTAATTAGCATAATATCGAAGTACGCTAAGGTTACAGTGCTCCCTTTAATAGTGGTTGAGCATGATTCATACGGGGGTAGCCTATACGTAGACTACGGGCAGCTAGCGATTCTAACAATCCTTATAGTTTGGAGGAGGGAGATTTACGAGAGAATTAAGAAAATAGCCAACAAACTCAGGGCAGGGAGGGGTGGGCTTGAGAGTTCTCAAACTGGAGGGGTTGGTGAAGGCCTGGCTGAGGAAAAGAGTTAACAGGTTCACGGTTGAAGTAGAGGTAGATGGTTCCCCGGTGAAGGCTCATTTAACCAATACCGGCAGGCTTCAAGAATACCTGGTGAATGGGAGGAAATCCCTCCTCGCCAGGATTAAAGGCCCCAGGCTCAGCTACAGGCTTATTGCTGTTGAAGATGGTGATGGATACGCTGTGGTAGACACTATCAGCCAGCAAAGGGTTTTCGAATCACTGGTACGGGACAACTCGATTCCATGGCTTAAGGACTGCTTCATCGTTAAGAGAAACTATAGGATTGAGGGAGAGGTTATAGACTACCTTATCGAATGCCACGGTCTGCAAAGGCTTGTAGAGCTCAAGAGCAGTGTCTTGAGAACAGTAGATAACTACGCATCATACCCGGACTGCCCTACCGATAGAGGAGTGAGACAGATTGAAACCCTTGCACGGTTCGCTGAGAAGTACAAGCCCCTCGTCGTGTTCATCGCGGCTCTTCCACGCGTCAAAGGGTTTAAACCGTTCTGCAGGGGAGACCCAAGGATACTTGAGGCCGTGATGAATGCTTCCATGAAAGGAGTGGTTTTCAAATCCATTAACACGTACATGGTTGACGAATCGGGCTGGATTGTTTTAGAGAACCCTGACCTTCCTGTACTGCTTGAGTGTTAGGGAGAAGTGCCGCCGCCGGGATTTGAACCCGGGTTTCCCGCACCCTTCTCGAACGGACCTAGGGTGTCACGGGCTCGAGAGGCCCGCATACTTGACCGGGCTATACTACGGCGGCACCTAGGTATTCGTTTAATAGTTAATGGGGGTTTAAAACCTTGCTTAACCTTGTCG
Source organism: Thermosphaera sp. (assembly GCF_059755995.1). Lineage (NCBI taxonomy): Archaea > Thermoproteati > Thermoproteota > Thermoprotei > Desulfurococcales > Desulfurococcaceae > Thermosphaera > Thermosphaera sp. Next base: position 31,780 of record NZ_DBOUKL010000015.1, read on the forward strand.
GAAGAGGACTGCTTACTTACCGCTGTCAGGCTTGGGAGGGGTTACACTAACCTGCCCCTGATACTTCCCCTCGTAGGGCTTGTAGACAGGGCTGCTCGTCCTTAAGAAGACTATGTGGAGGAACCGTTGCAGAGGGTAAACCCTCACCGGGACATTCCCGCCTATAACTTCAATGGTAATGTTCCCCTTGAAGCCAGCATCTATCACGGTTGGAGGGATGAACAGGTTGAGCCTGGCGAAAGTACTCCTCAAGTTGACGAGACCCACCAGGTCTATCGGCATCTCAACCCATTCAAGAGTTGTCGCCAGGACGTGCTCGTGAGGATTTATCACGAAGCCCTCGTCACCAACCTCTACACACTCCAGGAAGTCTCCCACGTTAACCAGCTTGGAGTCTAGAATGCTCCCGTTGGCCTTGAACCTGCAGAACGTGTTGCCAAACCTCAGGTCCACACCATTCTCCCTTACCGTGTCCTCGTAGAGAGGGCTTATAGCGAGGAGTTTTTTCTCAAGGTAGACTTTAATATCCCAGTCGCTCAAAATCATTCAAAACACCCTTTGGCAGCATCTAAGGGGTATTTATAGAGCCTGTTCATTTAAAAACAATATTGAAGCAGAAAGGAGAAAAACAGGGTAGGGTTATTCCCCAACCTCCTCCAGTGGCGGGGCAGGAGGCCTCCCGAGAGCTTTCCCGATGGCTATCAATACTAGGAAGGTGATCACTCCTACAAGGGCGCCGATCACGGTATCCCCGATCCCGTACGGCTGACCAGCAAGCCTCCAGTAGACTCCGGCAATGCTCCCGGTAATTATCGCAGCAATCCCCGCTTCCTTAGTGACATACTTCATTATCAAGCCCAGGGCGAAGGGCGCGAAGGGTCCCGCGGATCTCAGCATGAACGCGAAAGTGTTGATCGTCACTATGTCGAACCTTGTCAAGGCTGCTGAAGCTGCTAGTACGCCTACAACAACTACTCCTAAACGGGTCAGGATCAGTATTTCCTTGTTGCTAGCGTTTTTCCTAATGTATCTCTTCCATATGTCGACAGCGAATATTGAAGCTGTCCCCAGCATGTCTGAGTCAGCGCTGGACATGGTTGCTGCTAGAATGGCGGCTAAGGCTATTCCTGCAACAGGCTCGGGCGCGTATCCAAGCATTACCTTTGCATATGCTTCGCTAGCATTTATGCCTGGAAGCTCGGCCAGCGCTATCAGTCCGATTAAAGCTGGTATGAAGGCATACACGCCCATTAAGACTCCCGAAAGTATTGATCCTTTCAGAGCGATTTTCTCATCCCTGGACGCAAGGGCTCTCGAGGCCATTTCAGCACCGGTTATGAAAGATACTATGTACATGAACGTCAGGTTCAGAATATTGTTGTATCCCAGCTTGAAGAAGTCTAGGTGTCCGGCAGGCAGCCTTGCAACAACGCTTTCCCACCCTCCTGCGTTGGCTAGTATAAACGGTATTGCGACAAGCATTCCCAGGGTTATCATGAGCCACTGCACGAAATCCGTCATCACATCAGCCCATAACCCGCCGAGAATAGTGTAGAGGATGGTGATGATTGTTGCTAAGAGCACGCCGGTTTCGAAGGAGAGGCCTGTTAGGGCTGAGAAAATAGTTCCCGACGCAAGTATTTGCGAAGCCGTCAGGGTTGTGAGAGATATCATTTGAAGAATGGAGGTAGTTAGGTGGGAGGGGGCGCCGAACCTTTTAGATATGACTTGTGGAAGGGTCCAAGCACGGGTTTTCCTCATGTAGTAGAAGACGTAGCCAACGGGTATCATAGCTATTCCAGCTGTCATAATATACCATCCGGCGGACAGCCCCCATGCCCCGTACGCCCTAGCAGCCACGCCCACGGTGCTTCCTCCGCCGATGTTATTGGCTGAGAGCGACGCAGCCACGAATAATAATCCTACCCTTCGGCCAGCTATTACAAGGTCTTCAGCAGTTTTCACCTTATACCTAGCAGCGTAGAACCCGACCCCAAGCATTAGTAACAGGTAGGCTAGGACAACTATTAAGGCCCAGACATACATAGGACTCACAATTAATATTGGGATGGCTTTATTTTTAAAACTTGTTGTTTAAGGATGGGGTCACAGGTTCAGCAGGTTCTTACCAGACTGTTTCTCGAAAACATGTAGCTTATCCACGCGGAAACTGATCCAGACCTCCTCCCTGGAGGCCACCTCTGCTTGCTCGGGAGGAATTATAGCTGTTAAACGAGTGTCTGCGATTTTCAAGTGGGCCACTAGTTCACGCCCAAGCTTCTCAGTATACATCACCTTCCCTGGAAAGCTTCCTTCTTCCTTGAAAACCGATACTTTAACATGCTCCGGCCTCACGCCCAAAACTATCTCTAACACCTTCTTCTCAGCCGCAATCCTACCGTAGGCTTCCGGGAGCTTGTACTCTCCGAACTCGCATAGAACTGTGCCTGTTTCAAAATCCTGCATCCTACAGTTAAACATGTTCATAGGCGGGCTTCCAATGAAACCTGCTATGAAAGTGTTCAACGGCTTCTCATAAATCTCCTCAGGGGTTGCCACCTGTTGGAGAACGCCGGACGACATCACACCCACTCTGTCGCCCATGCTCATAGCCTCCACCTGGTCATGGGTAACGTAAACCACGGTGCTCCTGAACTCTCTCTGTATCTTCTTGAGCTCAACCCTCATCAAAACCCTCAACTTGGCATCAAGGTTTGAGAGAGGCTCATCCATTAAGAGTAGCGGCGGGTTCCTGATTAAAGCTCTCGCTAAGGCAACCCTTTGCCTCTCCCCACCGCTCAACTGCGCCGGCTTCTTAGACAATAAATGTTGAATACCTAGGATGGCTGAAATATTCGTAACCCTATCCTTAATAGTCTCCGGGCTTTCTCCTCTAACTTTCAAGGGAAATGCTATGTTATCGAACACTGTCATGTGGGGGTATAAGGCATAATCCTGGAAAACCATTCCCAGGTTTCTCTCCTGTGGCGGAATATATATCTTCTTCTCCGCTGAGGCGACTAGTTTATCGCCAATCCAGATTTCCCCTTTATCAGGCCTCAGTATTCCCGCTATACAGTTTAATACTGTTGACTTCCCACTCCCGCTCGGCCCGAGCAGGACGAAAAACTCCCCATCCCTTATCTCCAGGGTGAATTCTCTCACTGCCTCTGTTTTCCCGAACCTCTTGTGCAGGTTTACGATCGATACACCAACCACGGTCTCACCCCTTCACCGCCCCTGAGAGATACCCTCTAATCAAGTATTTTCCTAAAACTACGTACACAATAATCACGGGTAGGGCGTAGATAAGGGTTCCAGCCATTTGAACATTCCACTCAGCCGAGGTCGTGCCGAGGAGGTTTGCCAACACGACGCTAGCAGGCTGATTCACGCCTCTTGTGAGTATTAAGCCGAACAATAGGTCGTTCCATATGCTTGTGAACTGGAAAACACCTGTTACAACGAAAGCAGGCCATGAGACGGGTAGTGCTATGTTAAAGTATATTCTCAGCAAGCCTGCGCCGTCAATTCTCGCAGCGTTGATAATGCTCTCCGGTATTTCACCGTAGAAGTTTCTAAAGAAGAGAGTACATATCGGGATGCCGTAGATCGTGTGAACAATTGACATACCCAGTATGGAGTTGAACAATCCCAGGTTCCTGGTAACAATTATTAATGGAATAATAACTGCGTGGTAGGGTATGAATATTCCAAGAGTCAGCAGGAAGAAGACAAGATCCGAGTACTTGAACCTAATTCTCGTCAGGGCGAAACCGTTAACGGAGCCTATCATGGTTGAGAGCACGGTGGCTACGCTTGTGAAAATCAAGCTGTTGAGAAGCCCTTGTGAAATAGCGTTTAAAGCTCTCCCCAAGGGATCTATTGTGGGCTGGGATGGAGGGGCGATAGGGATGGATGTTCTAACTTCAATATCGTTCTTCAACGCGGTTGTGAAAACCGTCCAGAACGGGAGTAGGTAGAACAGCGCGAACAATGTGAGGATCGCGTAAATCACAATCCTGCCTGGAAACCTCACTTCTGCCCCCTCCTCAAGGAGACTATCATGTACGGGATAACAATGGCCATAACCATTAAGTAGAGGATACTGGCTAGTGCAGCACCGTACTGGAAGTCTGTTTCAAAGAACGCTCTCCTATACATTAATAGTGCGAGAACATATGTTGAAACACCCGGGCCTCCATTGGTGAGCACGAATATGAAGTCGAAAGCCTTAAGCGAGAAAACCATTAGAACAACGAAGATTGAGAGAATCCATGGCTTTATCTGGGGTAGAACAATCTTGGTGTATATTTGTAGCGGGGAAGCCCCATCTATTCTCGCAGCGTGGAGCTGGGATTCCGGTATCGACTTAATCCCAGCCAGCATGACTAGTGACGCATACCCCGAGAACTGCCAGGTTAACGCTATTATCACGCTGTATAAAGCGATCTCGGGATCCCCTAGCCAGTTAACACGCTGTCCCAGAAGGGTGTTGATTACTCCGTATGAGTAGTTGTACATCCAAGCCCACATTGATGCTGTGACTACGAAGGATAGTGAGAACGGGAGCAGGTATAGACTCCTGTAGAAACTCTCGAACCTCCCGCCCACAATGTCGAGCAGGATTGCCACCAGCAGTCCAACACCCACGCTTATGGGGATGAAAACCGTTATCAAAACTATGTTGTTTCTAAGTGAAACCCAGAAAACAGGGTCTTCAAGGGCTTTGTAGTATTGTTCGAGACCTGAAAACCTGAACTCCATGGTTAAACCAGTGGATTCTGAAAGCGATAAGAAAGTGTTCCACCCTATAAGCCCGTAGATGAAGAAGTATGCTATTGTGATCGTGAAAGCGAGAAAAATTACGAGGAAAAGGGAGCCTTTCTCCACCCGGTCTCCCCTATCTTATAGTTGATTATGGAGGGTTTTAAAAAAACTTTATGGAATGAGCTTCCATTCTTTAACATACTCGTTTTTCGCGGCCTGTATAGCGTTTATTATGCCATTACATGCTTCCTGAACATTCCTGTTCGACGCGAAAGCGCTTGCCACGTCGTTAAAGGCGCTCGCGAACTTTTCAGGCGCTCCGCTACCGTGAACTATGCTGGGAGCCATGTACTGGGCGTTTTTGAAGTCCTGGATAGCTGATCTCTGATAGGGGCCGTACTTGTTAATGTCAGCGTCGAGCCTAGCTGGTATTGAACCCTTAATCGGGTTGAACGCATCCTGGCCCTCCTTTGACCCAACCACTATTAGCCATTTCTCAGAGTTCTCAGGGTGCCTAGCACCCTTGGGTTTCTGGAAGCAGTCGACAACTAACACGTAGACCCCCTTCGTTCCTGGCACAGGTATTGCACCATAATCCACGTTGAACGTCTTGTTAGCTACGAGGAACTCTCCATTAGCCCAGTCTCCCATGATTGTGAAGACGGATTCACCCCTAATCACTTTAGCAACAGCCTGATCCCAGGTGAGGGTTGCATAGTCAGGGTTCACGTAATCCATGTATCTCTTGAAGATGTTGAACGCGTTGACGAGCCTTGGATCGTTAGGGTCTGAGAGCTTGCCGTTTATCAAGTCCTGGTAGAAGTCAACTCCTTGACTTATCAGTATCTGCTCGAGCGCGTGCGCTATTTCCCATTTACCAATACCGCCCATCGCGATAGGGTATGTGATACCCTCCCTTCTGAGTTTTTCACAAGCCTCGAAGAAGCCGTCCCAGGTCTCCAGGGATGCGGGGTCGATATTGTGCTGTTCCAGGATTTTCTTATTGTACCATAGGACGTTGGCCCTGTGAATGTTCAATGGGACGGCATAGTAATGCCCGCCCCACTTAACCATGTCCTTCACTACGGCGGGGAAGACTTCCTCCCATCCCTGCTGAGCCCATAGGTGGTCTATTGGTTCAAGGTAGCCTCCATCGATATATGGTTTCATCTCATATCCTGCGTGGATTTGGAACGAGTCTGGGGCCTCCCCCGCCGCCACCATTGACTTCATTACTGCTTTCAACACGTATCCAGCTCCTCCAGCAACGGGGCTTTGAATAACGCCCACGTCGGGATATTTCTCCTGGAATACTGCTACGAGGGCGTCTATGGCGGCTTTCTCGCCGCCGGATGTCCACCAGTGATATATTTCCAACAGGTTAGCCTTCGGCTTGGGAGCCGTTGATAGGAAGTAGTATAGTATTCCGCCAACAATTATAGCGGTTACGAGAACGGCTATTATTACCGCGTGGAGGGTGCGCATTACCTCCACCGATATGTAAATTTTACGCACGATTATTTAAAATTTTATATCAAGTAATGCTGGAGTGGCCGATTTTTCAATCAGCCAGGAATATAGGTAGCCTGAGAAAGGTTTCAGGGAGAGGGGTTGTTGACAGCGTTTTTCAAGCAGGAGGGGATTTTATCGTTTGGGACAAGCTCGGGGCATCTCTGAATAGTGAACGAGCACTTGCCCTCTAAGTAATCGTTGAGGCTGCAGGGGTTGTTTCTCACCCTGTTCTCCAGTAGCACGCAGCGTGGTCCTGCGTAGGAGAAGATTGCAGGGTGTGTTTTAACCAGCTGATTCCTCAGCTCCCAGGCTATCATTCTAATCTCCCATTGAGCACGGGAGCACATTCTCAGGGGGAGGAAAACCTCCAGGAGCTCCCTAGCGTTCATTGAGACTAGTACACGGGTTTTCACAGCCTGGGGGAGCAGGTATCTGGCATCCTCGTAGGGTGTTTGCGATGCGAGAGCCTTGTAGTAAGCGGCTGTTGCCTTTAAAAGATGCTTGAGGAACCAGGCCTCGCCAGCCTTAACCATGGTTGGAGGGATCACGTATGCCTCGCTGACAAGATCCAGCAGGGTGTTGAAATCGTCCAGGCTTCCCCCAGCCTCCTCCAACACCTCGGCGGCTTCAGCAAAGCCTTCTGGAACCGGGGAGTTGACAAGGGCTGAAGCCTTCTCAACAAGCCTTCTCAAAAACCTATCGCTATATCTCTGCGACAGCTGAGAATAGCTTGCATGCCTATGCCTAACCAGCTGATGACTACACGCCCTGCTACAGACGATTTCAAACACGTAAACACTATGCTCCAAAGGACTCCCATGACCCCTTGAGACAAGCTCACGTATCCATGAATCCCTCTTCTCGTCGCTAAAGCTTTCAAGTATCTCCGTGAACTCCTTAGGGGATATTGTCAGCTTAGCAGCGGATGCGATAATCAAGTCAGCCTGGTCAAGCCAAGCCACAAGCCTAGCCTGCGGGAGATGCTTATACTGGTTTTCCCCGGGGATATTGCTCATTCCACAACCCTTTAAGGCTTCTTGACGCACACCTACTTATAATAACCATAATTAATATTCTATTTATGAGTAAAGTTGTGTGATACCATGAGCGAGATAAGGAAAATCTACAGGTCCAGGAGCGATAAAATCTTATGCGGGGTTTGCGGCGGCTTGGCTTCATACTTCAGGGTAGACCCCACTATCGTGAGGCTTCTATGGGTTGCCGTAACCGTATTGGCTCCTGCTCCCGGATTGATCCTCTACCTTGTAGCATGCTTAATAATCCCGGAGGAGCCTGGTCCTCAGCAACCTCCTGCACCGAGCCAACCACTTCGTTTAGAGCGCACTGTAGACGAGAAGCCTCTTCTAGTGGCAGGGATTATTCTACTAGTGGTTGGAGGCTTAATCATCACTAGCGTGATGGGTGATCTCGTAAAGGATTTAGCCCGATGGTGGGGCTATGTATGGGTTGATGAGAGGCTTAGGGCGCTCGCCGGCGTAATCCTCGTGATTGTAGGGTTGGTGCTTGTTTTAAAGCATCGTGAAAAACCTGTTAAGCCGGCTCCTCCCTCACAGCAATCTTTGTAAAACCATGTTTCCTCAACACATCATTTAGCAAGGAGAGGAAGTCACCGTCTATTGCGCAGTTTTTAACACACCATTCAACACTCCTAGGGGTTGTGACAGGGGGACCCATCAGAGGCTGGATGATAATGACGAGGTTGCTGAGTTTGTGAAGGTGCTTCCCAATAATGGTTAAAGACTCCTCTAAAACCTCAGGCTTAAGAAGCCTGGAAACCGGGATCCTGAGCTCCAAGGGTATGTCGTGCTCTGACACTAGCTTCAGGTTTTCCAGATAGTTCTCCCAAAGCCTATCCGATACATCTGCTGGGAGACCGTACAGCTCACGGTGCGGTAGCTTTAAATCGGTTGCAACATGGTCTACGAGGCCTGCCTCCAGGAGCCTTTTAAAAGGCTCTTTCAAAGTCATATTTGTGTTCAAGCTTCTCTTAACTCCGAGAGAATCCCCCGCCTCCGGGAAGAGCTGGGACAGGGGCCGCCACTGCAGTAAGGGCTCCCCGCCCGTTACGTGCAAGTAGTCTATGAACATTAGCGATGCTGACAGGCTTTCAACAACCTCGTCAATACTAACCCATCTGCAAACCCCTGGGTCGTTTTCTGCAAGCCTCCAGTTGTGGCAGAAGGGGCATTTCAAGTTGCAACCACAGAGCCAAAGGGTGAACGATACGGAATTGTACACGTCTATCAAGGAGACGTTCTTCCAGCCTGAGGAGTATATGAGCGAGGTCATTAGCGTTCATCTAGAATAGCTTGGTGAAGTTGAAGAGTGAAAAAGAAGGGTTAAAGCCCATAGTGTTTTCTCTGCCAGAACTCCTTCCTCCTGTACGGGTTCCAGTTCCTGAGGGGTCTGTAGTAGCCTATTATCCTGCTCCACACGTCGACATTACCGCTACCGCACTTGGGGCAAGCCCTGTAAAGCCCTGTTACTGTTGCCCCGCAGTCGTTGCAGTGTGTTATAGCGGGGGTGAAGCTCCAGTAGACAATATCGGTTTCCACAATCCTCTTAGCCAGCTTGGCAAGAGCCTCGGGATCCGCTTCCTCTCCCAGGAAGAGATGCATCATTACTCCTCCTGTGAAGTATTTCTGAACCCTTGCCTCAACCTCAATCCTGTCGGGAATGGTCATGGAGTCGGTGTAGTAGGGGGCGACGCTGGTGCTGTAGAGGGGTTCGGCTGGGAGGTACTCGGCTAGCTCAGGGTAGAGCTTCATGTCTTTGAGAGCCAGCTTGGGTGCGGCTGACTCTCCAGGCACTTCCTCCACATTCCATGGGACACCTGTCTCCCTCATCCACTCCCTAGCCCTGTCAGTAGCGAACTCAACCATCCTCCTCATGAGCTCAGCCGCTCTCAACCAATCCTTCCTATTCCCGTCAAGCCATAGCTTAGGCTCACCCATGAGTATTGCCGATGCCTCGGGAAGCCCTATGATGCCGACAGTGTTGAAGTGGCTTGAGGGAAACTCCTCCATATACTCTGCTATCAACCCGTAGAATCCTGGAGCCTGCTTCAAAATAGAGACATACCTGTTCCTGAACCATTCAACGGCTTCCTTAACCAGCTTAAGCCTCTCCTCGTAGAGCTCCCAGAACCTTGACTCCTCGCCACGAGCCTCAAGGGCAAGCCTCGGCAGGTTGATATCCACGACGTTGACCGAGCCGGTTACATCAGGCATAGCCCAGAGCCCGCCAAACCTCTGCCTCTCAATCCTGCTCCAGTAATCCTCCTTGGCAACCCCGAGGTCTCTTTTAAGAGAGAACTTTGAGCCATTGTTGAAAACGTGTTTCAGCTCGTTCTTATCTATTGCTAGACGACAGCACAGGGCGAAGCTGGCGTCTGGGTCAACCATTCTCGTGTTGAGCCAGTAGAAGCTCCCTCTCTTAGAGGCTACCTTGAATATTAGCTCGTGTAGCTCAGGGTCCTCCCATATCCATGATGCAGTTGCCATGAGGGTTGGGATTGGAAAGGTGAAGGGTTGTCCAACAGAGTCTCCTTCAAGCAGGACGTGTGAGAGTGCTTTGAGAAACAGCTTCGCCTCCTCCTCGTAGTCGCCTAAAACCCCTGCGTCCTCCCCGCCGTAAACAGCCCTATCCTCCTCCATCATCTTTTTCGGAGCATCCATGGTTATTGTGAAGTTGGTGAAGGGTGTTTGAAGCCCTATCCTGGTAGGGTAGTTAAGGTTGAACAGTAGCCTCTGAATCTGCTGTTTAACATCCTTGAAGCCTAATCCATCCCTCCTGATGAAGGGTCCTGAATACCATTCAACGCTTGAGAAAGCCTGTGCCCCGGTGAAGTAGTGCTGGGCTGTTATCAAGTAGTTTGCAATATGGTCTACGAGAGTGTCAAGGTGCCTGGCAGGTCTGGAAACCACTGTGGGTGTTCTAAGCCCTTTTCTCAAAAGCCTGCTTATGCTGTGCCCTGTGCAGTAGGGGATGTAGACGCTGTGAGGGAGCTTGTGAATGTATATTAAACCATCCATGTGTGCCCTCGCAATATGCCTGGGGAGAAGCTGGATTGACTCGTACTTGATCTTCTCCTCAAGGAGCCATGCGAAGAAGCTCCCCGGTCCTAAATACCTGTTAGCGTTCTCGTTAACCTCAAGACTATTCCAGGCTATGTACTCCTCCAAAGGATCTTTCACGAGGTTCTCGCTCAAACCAACCTGCATGCGTCCACAACTCTGAATTATCTCTTAGTGTGGTGGTTTAAAAGTTTTTTCTTTTTATTAAACATTGATCAGTTTTTTAAACAGATAAATAAATAATGATCACATGAATCACATATTATTATAGGATGTTCGCTAGCAACTCAGCCGTTGATATCAGCCTTGATGCTACCACCCACGTCATCAGAGACTCCTCGTATATGGAGTAGCAGTAGTCGGCTGCTTCGAGAGTCTCCTGGCTGAAATCCCCGTGCGGGAAACCGCCGACTCCTATGAGGAGGGCGTTATTTAAGGCTTTCACCACCACGCTTCTAACACTCTCCCTCTCGCACTCCTCTCTGAGAAGTAGGAGTCCGCTTGCCCCCGCGGCTCTCACCAGGTC